>CAMKTW010000013.1 GCA_946415795.1 uncultured Bacteroidales bacterium | reverse complement strand
GCTCAATCTTCATAGGAACTACAATCTGTGACTTCTGGGCCAGGATGGAGTTGAGGTTCTCTGTAACGCCAATCAGCGTGACGCCCTTCTTGTTGCAGACGTCGATGATGGGGAGCAGCTCGGCCGTTTTTCCGCCACGCGAAACCATCACCACCACATCCCCTTTTTTCATACACCCCATACCGCCGTGCACAGCCTCCGCGGGGGAAAGGAACTGGGCGCCGCGTTCTATGCAGCAGAGAGAGTGGGCAAATTTCTTTGCGGCGATGCCGGACGAACCGCTGGCACAGGTTGTAATCCTGGGAGCGGCGGCCAGCGCCTTGACAGCCTCATAAAAGCTGTCCTCGTCCAGATAGCCGGCAATGTCGGCGACAGCCTTGGCCTCTATCTGAATGGACTCCCTGGCCCTTGCAATCACATCTTCTTTAGTCATTTTCATATCGATATGCTTTTATACCATTGTTTATATTTTTCAACTTCTTCTGGATCGGGATGGATGGTGCTGTCAAACACGACCTTACCGGAAGGATTGCCGGCGGCCAGCATTGCCGCCCCTTTGGTGGCCAGTTCGCCTGAGGATTGGATTAAAAAATCTCTTTGCAGCAAATCGGCCTTGATCTGCAGCCAGAGCCGGTTGCGCGCACCGCCTCCGGAAGGGATCACCTCACCCGCAGCGCCTTCTGCATCCAGCAAATCCACGAGGGATTTGAGGGTGGCCGCGGTGGATTCAAATATTGCCCGCAGGAAATGGCCCGGAGTGTGCCCTTCCTGCACATTCCGGAATCCCTCCAGACCGGGATAACTGTCGCTCCGGGGCAGAGCCACCAGTCCGTCGGAACCGACCGGGACTTTGCAAGAGAGCGCCTCCAGCTGCGGGATAGTCAGCTGAGGAGCATAATTCTTCTGGTACCACTCCACGGCGGTGGCGCCGTTCCCGTTGAATGCCAGCTGGAAAAAACGGCCGGGCTCCAGTCCGCGGGCGGTGATAACGCCTTCACGCGGAGCATAGCCTTCACTGTAACCTACACAGGCCAGCACAGTCCCGGTGGATTCGCTGATACGGCCTCCGGCGGTGACACCTGCCCCGATTGCCACAGCATAGTGGTCGAGGCATCCTGCATAAAACGGTGTTCCAGGGATAAGTCCAACTCTCGCGGCGCCATCGGGAGAGACCCGACCGGCAAGTGTGCCGGTAGCCAGCGGCTCGGAGAACATATCTGCACTGAGGCAGAACGCATCAAGCGCCTCGGACCACCAGAAGCCTTTTGCCACATCCAGCAGAGCAGTGAGGGAGGCGGTTGTCATATCGCCGGCGCGACGCCCGGTAAGTCCGAAAACCAGATAATCGGAAATGGTCATCACCGATGCAGTACTGCGCCATATTTCGGGGCGGTTAGTGCGGAACCAGTCCAGTTTGGCAAGCATAAATTCACCGTCGGGAACTATCCCAAGTCCGGTCTTCTCCATAAAGTCGGGCCGCAACGCAAGCCTTCCCAGCAGGTCGCAGCACTCCCCGGCGCGGCCGTCTGGCCATAACACCAGGTCTGTAAGCGGCTCCATAGCTCCATCCAGCAGGATAAAGCTGTTGGCCTGGGATGAATAGGATACGCCATCTATAGCAGATGGAGGTATCCCGGCACCTGCCAAAGCCTCTGTAACAGCGCTACGGATGGCCTTCCAGAAATCTTCTGCCGGAAGCTCACACCGCCCGCCGACTGTATTCTTTGGAACAGGGGCACGGCCAAGTCCGCACTGGCGTCCGGAATCGTCCCATACGCCAGCCTTGAAATAAGTGGTTCCCAGATCTATGCCCAGAAAGCGGCTCATCACTGCATACCTTCAATCAGTTTTCTGGTTTCTTCCAGCATTGTGTATCCTGCAGAAATATCGAAGAAAGAATTACCGGATTCGTAGTAGCGCTTCTCGACCGCCTCGCGGGTCACGACGTAACCCTGCAGGTCGCCGTTGGCATATCCTATGAGCGATACGTTCTTGAATTCGCTCTTGAGGGCAAGGCCAAACTCCACGAAAATCTCGCCGGGCCAGGCGGCAAACCGCCAGTCGCCGACCTTGATAACCTGTATCTCTACCGGCAGGCACGATGCATAAACGTCTTCCAGCTCGTGATTTGCAGCAAGAGTCGCCAGCAACAGAGCCTCTTCGCTGCCGAACCAGTCAACCTCTGCAGTGCGCGTCTCACGCGGATCGGCGGCGGCATCGGCCTTCAACTGCTCAAAGTGAGCCTTTGCGCGGTCGCGGTTGGCTGTAGCCCACTCTACAGTGGGCATATTGCGGCGGGGAAGCTCCAGATTCTTACCGGCAACGGCCAGATCAAGACTGCGGTCGAAGATTACACCCTTTCCTGTCTGTTCTATAATAGAAGACGCCACGATTTCTCCAAGTCGTTGCGCTTCTGAGAAATTGTTGCCGCGGGTCACGTGGCGCGGACTCTGGTCACCGGAGGTGCCTGTGAAATATGCTACCGGGCATCCTTCGCCCAGCAGCTCCTTGCGGAGCAGTACGCGGGTGTAGTGCGGGAAATCTGCCGAGCAGAGTTTGGAATCTTCGTGCAGTACGGTCGGATGCATGCAGACGACCATCATCGCGCAGATGTATTTCTTGTCCAAACCGCGAACCAGCATCGTAGGCACCTGCATATCCTTGGGCCCTGCGGGGTCGTGACGGTTGGTTCCCAGTCCGGTGGCGTCGCCCATAACAAAGCCGATTTCTGCTTCCCGGGCAGACCCGAAGGCCTCTATACCGGCCTTGACCGACTGGGCCACCACATATTTCATATACTCCATATCTGCCGGCGGAACCACCTTGTCCTTGCGGCTGATAACCACATCGAACGGAGTCGGGGCAGAATGGGTGTGGGTTACGGAGACCATTATGTTCTCCGCGGGTATGCCGGTAGCGGCGTGAATACCGCCCCTGATGGCGGCAACCTGCGCTTTGTTCAGGTACAGGATATCGTGAGTAATGAACATTACGGACCGCCTGCCGTTGTCCAGATATAGGGCGGTGCAGGTCAGGGGATCGTGCGCCCCCTCGCTCATCCTCTCCACGTACGGATATCCGTAGAGGAACTGCGAGTCTTTCGGGGTGAATTCTTTTACCGCAGCACCAGCCTTGATGGTTGCACTTGCCATATCCTAGTATTCATTAACCCAGTCAGGCTCGATATTCTTCGCGATTGTCTCGGAAACGAATACAGAGGTCGGAACAGTCTGCATTATGGACTCGGGGATGCGGGGGCTCACCGGACCGTGCAGTACCAGACGGGTCGTGAAGCGCTGCCAGGCGGAGGATGTGCCGTGGATGGTGATGGCGTGGGTATCGTGACGATACTTGGCTGCAATGACGTCGCGCGGGCCGATAGTGGCGGCTTTGGGCGGAACTGCGGCCAGATTGCCGCTGAGGCCGAATGCCCCGTGCAGGGAGTTCTGAGCCAGGGTGAAAGGACTCAGGGTGCAAACGCGGGCACCCATCTGCTTCCACTCATCAAGCGAGCCCTGGAACTCGGGTGCGTCAGGCTCGATAAAAGCCAGGTGGCCGGTCCAGCCGGGACCTGCATAAACGATGTCGGCTTCGCCGGCGTCGGATATCATCTTGCTGTAGTCGTTGATGTTCTTGTTGCTAAGACCCACGAAATGGCTCTTCTCCGGGCGGAGTTTTTCATCCAGCTCATAGTAGAAGTTGTTCATCATCGCATAGGTGAAGCCCTGAGGCCAGTTCTCAGGAGCGATGTTGCCATCCTGGTCTGCATATTCGTCCATTGCGAATGCATACAGGTTGTGGCAGTCGATGTCCAGAGCATTGCACAGGCGGGCCACATAGCGGTAGGTCGTCACGGGGTTGGGCAGTATCATCACCACCTTCTTGTGGTTGTCGCTGCTCTCTTTGAGACGCTTTACCATATCTGCAATCATATAGTGCTCTACCGATGCGTCGGGCACCACCTTGATCTTATAGTCGGGGTTGGGGTGCTTCTCCATATCCTCACGCTTGATGGCTGCAACACGGTCTATCACCTCTTTGTCCCTGAAGGGTACCCACTGTGAAGGTTGGTATGTGAACTGTTTCTCTGACATAATGTTATGGTTTTTAATGTTTTTTATAATATTCTTCTCCATTTATCCAGGTGGCCTGAACCTCCAGGGCATCGTTCAAAACGACAAAGTCGGCATCGTATCCGGCCTCCAGCAGACCTTTCTGATTCTCTGCGTGGAGCACTTTTGCCGGGTTGTAGCTGAGCAGCTTACTTGCCTCCACAAGGCTGAGCCCAAGGAAATCGACCGCATTGCGGAGCGCCTGGTCCAGGGTGAGTCCGCTGCCTGCCAGGGTATGGTCCTTGACACTGCGGGCGGGTGCGCCCTTGTAATCGAAACAGATGTCCCCCACATTGCCGAAAGTGTAGGTGCCCGGCCCGAAGCCCGCACCGACATTGGCGTCGGTAATCAGGCAGACCTTTCCGGGGCCGCCCTGCTTGGCCATCATCGCCATTTTGACTGCTACAGGATCTACGTGGACGCCATCCAGTATGAAATCGACGCTGACGCGGGGGTCGGCCAGAACAGCCTCTACGATGCCGCAGGGACGCACACCGGGCTCCGATACGGGAGGACACGGGAATACGTCGTAAAAATGGGTGCAGTGACGCGCCCCGAGTTCTATGGCACGCTGAGCCTGCTTTACGTTTGCTGCGGTATGGGTCATAAAGACGGGGGTGTCGCCCCCGGCCATAATCGGGATCAGTTCGTCTATACCCTCCACATCCGGAGAGATGCTGAAAATCACCTTATAGGGCTTACCTGCCTCTATCAGGGCACGGACGCGGTCGGAACCGCCACCCACTATCGCATCTTTGTTGAAGGCGCCGGTGAGGGCAAGGAAGGGTCCCTCCAGATGAAATCCGAGTATGTTGGTACCGGCAGGTCTGGTAGAAGACAAGGTCTTCAAAAACTCAGAATCCTCCCCCATCGGCCTTGGCGATACAGTGGGGAGGAAACTTGTCACGCCGTATTGCGGCAACACGTCGCACATTCCCGCAAGATCCTCCACGCCGTTATCCACAAGGAAATTATTGACCCCGTGGATATGCATATCGATAAAGCCGGGGATAATGTAGCTGCCGGAGCAGTCCTCCGTTTCGCAATCCGGCTTGTTCTCTGTCACGGCAGAGATCCTGCCGCCGTCCAGTACCAGATAGCCGTCTATGATTGACTCCCCGGTAACGATTCTGCCTTTTATTGCTTTCATACTACCTTCCGGTCAATTTGTGGTAGTCCTCCAGTATCTTTGCGCAATAGGCACCCACACCGACGACGTCGGCACCCATACTGATAAAGTTGTAACCCATATCTATGAGCTCGGGAGCGCCCTGTACGCCACCGGTGGTGCCGGCAAACTTGCCATACTTGTGAGCCAGCTCGGCCACGCGCCTGCGCGTCTGCTTGAGCAGCGGGTTGTCAAAGTTCAGCGGGTCGCCGATACCCTGGCTGAAATCGGCCGGACCAAAGAACAGCATATCAAACCCGGGAAGGGCGGCAATCTCTTCAAGTTCTTCCAACGGCTCCGGATCTTCTATCTGGAGTACCGTGAAACGCTGCTCGTTGGCCTGTTCCATATATTTGGCACCGTCCAGCAGGCAGTATGCGCCGTCGGCGTTGCCGCCGTCTATTGGACGTCTGCCCACAGGGTGGAACTTGGTGTAATAAACAATCTGCTTTGCTTCGGCGAGACTCATTACGTGCGGAACCATAATGCCGGTGGCATCCATTTCAAAGGGCTTGATAAGATTGCTGTAAGGTCCGCGCGACACACGTACCATAGTGTCAGCGCCATAGGCCTTGGCAGCCAGGATCTGGGCTTTGATGTCCTGCCAGCCGTTCACGCAGTGCTCACGGTCCAGCCACAGGCAGTCAAATCCGCTGAGGGCGGCTATCTCGGCGACCTCCATACCGGTCATATTCAACTTGAAACAGGTGGCAACCTGTCCTGCTCTCATTTTTTCAAGCACTCGGCTTTTGCGCATACTATCTACCATACTGTCTAACTAATTATGTTCTTATTGTTTATATCTGACTGTCACTGTCTTTATTGTGCCGCCTCGTCTCTCTTCTTTACGCTGCGCTTGATCAGGAGCAGGAATATGACGCTCACCAGGGCGGTGATGGAGACCACCTGCAGTATCAGGCGCATATCCACGTTATTGTCACGCAGGATACCTATCACATAAACGCCCAGACCGCCTATCACGGTGGTGAACATATTCATCATACCGTATGCGGTGGCGCGATAACGCTTGTCCGTGGTAGCCACGATAATCGGCATCAGATTGGTATCCACAAACATACGGCTGATGCCATAAACCACCATAAACCCGACTGCCATCCACAGGACGACTGAATAACCTGCAAAGAAAGCTGCGGGGGCGGCGATGCATATACCTATGATGGGAATGTTGATGCGGGCATATTTATTGGTCTTGCTCCAGCTGTCGGCAATCCATCCTCCCAAAAGAAGTCCAACGATCTGCCAGGGGTTGAGGAACAGGGTTGCCAACAGGCCCGCCTTGGTCTCGGGAAGATTGAATGCCTCCTGGTAATAGGTGGGCAGCCAGGAACCCTCTACCTGGGCAAGAATACCCACGATGCCCCAGAAGATAGAGAGGTAAATGAAAGAGGGGTTGGTGAACAGATGTTTGAACGCCTCTGCAAAGGAGGCCTTCTCTTCCACAGGTTTTTCCAATACCGGTCTGGACTCCTTGGGAGCCTCTTTAAGGGTAAAGAAAGCAAAGATGGTATAAATCACGCCGACTATCCCGAAGAGGGAGAATGCGTAACTCCAATCCTGATGCGTAGTGGCCAGGTGCGACCCGAGGAAACCAAGGCTGCCGCCCAGCACCAGACCCGACATATGGAAGCCCGTCGCCCGGGACTGCGTCCTCCCCTTGTGATAATCCATAATCAGAGCCAGCGCGGCGGGCAGATAGCAGGCTTCGCTGATACCCAGCGCAATGCGGCAGGCGAGAAGCTGTTCATAATTGACCACGCGCGATGTAAGCCAGGTAATTACCGACCAGGACAGCAAGCTTATGACAATCACTTTGACCCGGCTGAACTTGTCTGCCAGAAAGCCGGCAATAGGGTTGGTGAATCCATATGCCCACAAGAGAGACGAAAACAGCAGCCCATACTCCTTGTCGGTCATCGGGATGGCCTCCCTTATCGAGAGACGCATAGTCGCCACCATAGAACGGTCCAACTGGTTTAAAGCGGCTGCGATAAAAAGAATGGCAACAACAAACCAGGCGTATCCGGTAGGTTTTTGCTGCAGGTTGGGGTTGGTTTTCTCCATAAGGGAACGGGTTTCACGCTGTTGTGAGTTCGAACCCCAAAGATAATCAAAATCCTATTCCGTTATAACTTGACGCTCAATTTAACTATGCCGTTGACAGGGGCGGCCGGGAAAAAGCCGCTCTCGCCCCATTCATAGTCGTACCAGGCATCCGCCACGTACTTGGCGTTCAGCAGGTTGTTTGCATAGGCAGCTATCCTGACCCTGCCAAAATCATAACTGACCGACATATTCATTACGTTGTAAGCCGGCAACTTATGCTCAGGGTTCGAACTGTTGTCAAAGTACTGGCTGCCTACCACCTTGTCTGTCAGAGCCAGGTTCAAACGCCTGGTAGCATCCCACGACACTGAAAAAGCGCCGACATATCCGGGAGAGAGCATCAGGTCGGTCAAAGCGCCGTCCCCGTTCACTATCTTGTTCAGGCTGAAGGTAGAGTTTGCGTCAAAGCGGAGAGATTTGAGCGCCTGCCATCCCGCAGAGACCTCCACACCGCGGCGGTAACTCTTTGCGATATTGTCCTTTATCATATAACCGTCATCGGACAGCTTGCCGGTAGCCACCAGCTGGTCTTTGTATTCCATCAGATAGCCGTTGACGGCGAAGGCAAAACGCTCTGCGTTGAAACGATAGCCGAATTCATAGTCCAGAAGTCGCTCCGGGCGCACCTCGCCGCCAGATACGATCGCGTCCTTGAGATCGCTGCGGCAGGGCTCCTTGTGCGCAAGGGCCACTGATGCATATACATTGCCGTGCGCGCCCGTACGCAGCGTCGCGCCCGCCTTGCCATTGAAGAAGTCGTAAGGATGGTCGCTGTCCAGCGCGATATAATCGTCTTCCACTCCCGTCATACGGTAGCGGATGCTGCGCCACTGGGCATCTGTGTAGATATTGAGGCCGCCGTCCATCAGGTACAGGGCACCTTTGACATAAGCGGAGAGGTCTTTCTTGAGGCCGTTGTTGTCGTAGTAATGGCGTTTTGTATCCACTTCTGGCATAGCCTCCACCCACTTGAGGGTTCCAAAATGGTCTCCGTCGTAAAGTGAATAGTTCACGCCTGCCTGAACCAGGCCGCGGAAGGTCTCGTACTTGAGGTTTACGCTTCCGGCATAAAAGTCGTTGGCCATCTTCTTCATCCGCACCAGGTTGCTCCTGGCGTCGGTATCGTAGCCATACTTCTTGAGTTTGGCGCTCTCCTTGAACTGCTCGTACCATCCGTCGCCCCTGGTATAGTTGAGTGTGGCGCTGCCGTAGAGGTTGTCTGCCAGGCGCAGGGAGTAGATACCCTGCACTATATGCTGCATATAGTTGTCGGTCTCGTTGTCATAGTAGCAGACATTGCCGTCTGCATCGTGATACTCTCCAGCGGGATTGTAGCGGCGGTCGGCCTCCATCTGCTCCTTGCTGATACCGTTCCAGGTGATGCCGGTGCGCTGGCGGCCGTGGATATATATCAACTTTGCGCTGCTGCGGCTGCCGTACCAGCTTCCCGCCACGTTCAGCGAATGCAGCCGGGCAAAGGCGTTGCGTATGTATCCCTCGGTGCGGTTGTAATTGTAACCAAGGTCCAGGCTGAAGCCGTGACGGCTGCGGCCGGTGCCTGCACGCACGCCTGCCATTGCTGTGTAGTATGAACCGCCGGCGAGGTCAAACTCTGCGTAGGGCTTTGCCTGAGGGATGGCGGTCTGTAGGTTGAGGCTGCTGCCAAAGGCCCCCACCCCGTTGGTAGAGCTGCCCACACCCCTCTGCAACTGCGCCGATTCCAGCATTGACGACAGCGACGGCAGGTTGACCCAGAACACCTCCTGCGATTCGGCATCGTTGTAGCTGATGCCGTTCAGGGTGACATTCATTCGGGTCGGGTCGCTGCCTCGGACGCGGATCTTGGAGTAGCCAAGGCCGGTGCCGCCCTCGTTCATAGAGACCACCGAGGGTTGCAGGTTGAGCATCATCACCAGGGAAGAGGATGGATTCTGGACATCCAGCTGCCTTCTGTCCATCTCGCTGAACGCTACCGGACTCTTTGTATCCACGCGCGAAGCGCTCACCACGATACTGTCCAGCGCACTGTGAAGCTGGTCGTCTTTTACAAGATAAATGTCGGAGTCATCAAAGGTCTGCGCCATAAGGCCGGCGCACAGCGGCAGAAGAGCCGCAAGAGCCATCAGTAGTTTTTTCATAATGTTTCCTTTACGCGGGTCCTAACCCGATCAAGTTCAGTGGGTTTAATCTCAGCTTCGCGCATAAAGTGCGCAACGCACCCCATTAACGTCGGCAAATATATATCTTTTTCTGGTAAATGCCCTATCTTTGGAAAGATGAAATTAAACCGCGGAATAATCCGTCTGGCGGTGCCCAGCATACTGGCGGGCATCACCGTCCCTCTGGTAGGGCTGGTGGATATGGCGGTGGTTGGGCATCTCGATGGCGAAGGGGGGATGGCAGCTGCGACCGCACTGGGCGGAATCGCCATAGGGACTACCATCTTCGATCTGGTTTACTGGTGCTTCGGCTTTCTCAGGGCCGGCACCGGAGGTGTCACGGCTCAGGCTTTCGGGCGGAACGACAGGCAGGGACAGGCTCAGGCGCTTCTCCGTTCGCTGGGGATCGCCCTATCGGCAGGGGTTGCCCTGACAGCATTACAATGGGTTATCTTCAATGTTGCATTCCTGTTTATAAAATGCACGCCTGAGGTACGCCTTCTGGCGCAGCGGTACTTCTATATCCGAATCTGGGCGGCCCCCGCCGCGCTCAGCCTCTTTGCCATCAAAGGGTGGTTCATAGGGATGCAGAACAGCGTCCATTCTATGGCGACTGACTTGATAGTCAACGGAGTAAACATCCTCTCCAGCATACTGCTGGGATTCGGGATATGGATTTTTCCCCGGATGGGCTTCAGCGGAGTTGCCGCAGGGACGGTCATAGCTCAATGGACGGGACTGGTCTTTGCCCTGTCGGTTGTAAGACTGCGGTACCGGGATGTATTCGAAGGCTATGACCTGAAGCGGACCTTCAAGGGGTCGCTACGGCAGTTCTTCGCTATGAACGCCGACCTGTTTGTCCGTTCATTGGGACTTATCGCCGTGTACATCGGATTCACCGTCATCTCTGCCCGTTTCGGTGACCTGATGCTAGCCGCCAGCGCCATCATAATGAAACTTCTTATGTTCTTCTCCTATTTCATAGACGGCTTTGCCTACGCAGCAGAGGCGCTTACGGGAAGGTTTATCGGAGAGAAATCGGAGGAGGGGCTTCGCAGTACGGTCCGGGGGGTTTTCGCTTGGAGCTGGGCACTGGCGGTTGTGTTTACGGGAATCTACTGGATTCTTGGCACACCCATCTTCCACCTGATGACTTCCGACACGGAGGTAATTGCCGCCGGAGCCAAGTTCGCCCCCTGGTTGCTGGCGATGCCGATCATCGGCTGCCCGGCCTTCATCTGGGACGGTATCTTCATCGGCGCCACTGCATCGCGGCAGCTTCGCAATTCCACCGTTCTTTGTGCCGTAGGATTCTTTGCCGCGTGGGGCATCGGGATAGCCGCGGCCGGCGGTTCGGTGAGCAACGAAACGGCTATCCATATACTTATGGGGGCATATTTCGTCCACCTCGCCATCCGCGCCCTATATCTTACACTAAAGAGTAAAACGACCATCAGGATATATAGTCAGCGTCATTGACAAACACCATATATTTGTAGAAAAAAGCTATGGCAGACAATTATCTCGAAAGAAGGCAACAAGAACTTCAGGAGAAGCGGCCCGTGATTAAGCACACAGGCATCAACCTCGACAGCCTGCTCAAGAAGAACCGCAGCTACCGGGGATTTGACCAGAGCCGCATTGTTACGGAGGCGGAACTGAAGCAAATTGTGCAGACCACTACCCTTGTGGCTTCTGGGATGAACAAACAGCGGCTGAGATTCCGCCTTGTGACAAAGCCTGATGCTGGCAAGGTGCTGCCGCACATCACCTTGGGGGCTGCCCTCCCGGAAGAGCATCTGCCCCACCCCGGTAGCGGACCCGAGGCATTCATCGTGGTATGCGCCACCGAACCGGAGAACAAGGTTATTGACATCGACCTGGGCATCGCCGCCCAGGGTATGCTTCTCAAAGCGACCGAGATGGGGCTGGGCGGTATTTTTATCCTGAATTTCAGGAGTGAAGCCATACACGAGGCGCTCAGGTTACCGTTGCCCCCCATCGCCGTTATCGCCATCGGCAAACCTGCAGAGAAGGTTTTCCTGGTACCCGTACACGAGAGCGGCAACCTGAACTACTACCGCAAGGAGGGGATTCACTATGTCCCCAAACTTCAAATAGAAAGCATTTTGATCTGAACCACGGTTATTTTTGCCATCGAATTGCATTTAATATCCAACACATCCGGTGACAATTATTAGATAATGAGTATAAACAATATGAGAAAAGTTCTATTACTGCTTGGATTTGCCGCTCTGTTTGCTATGCCGGCACAAGCCCGGGAAAAGATAAAGGATAACGGCGAAATTGCAATATCCGTCTCTTTACCGTATGAGATGATCTGTGAAGACATTACCTACGAGAGCGAAATATGGGATCTTTATTCCGGCTACGAACCCGGCTTCAGGAACACCCGTTACACCGCCCTGTTTGGCGTAGAGTATCAGAAGTTTGTCACAAACCGCATCAAGATTGGAGGGATACTCTCCTACTATGCTGCCATGGAAGATGCCGTGCAGCCCATCGGAGAGATTGAACTCGGCAAGCACTACCGCAACAACATCGCCCTGATGGCTCAGGCACGTTACTGCTATCTCCACACCGACAAATGGCAACTTTATTCCGGTGTCGGTCTGGGAGGCTCCCTGCGGATGGGTACCTTGAAGGGCACAAAGCCAACATTCAAACCCGGACTGGCCGGTGAGGTGATTATCTTTGGCGCTGAATTCGGCCCAAAGGTGCCGTTCTACTGGGAAATGGTCGCCGGGAACCAGGCTTTTCTGTATCGTTTTGGTATCGCATATAAATTCTAGTATCATGAAAAAGATCGCCCTTATAATACTTACAATCGCACTTGCTTCCTGCGCAAAAATCGATTATTACGGCGGCAGCGAAGAACGCGGCAGTTCCATAGCGGAGAATTATATGATAATAATGGCTACCGATCTGTTACCCGATTATCTTATCGCACTAGAGTCTTCCCTCTCCTACGACACATACGGTTATTACCTCAACGCATCGGGACAGTCCGATTATGAAACCGGCGGCAAAAGCATCCGTGTCCCCGGCAACTCCTGGACCGTCAGCTCCAAACATAAGGTGAGCGGGCTGGGCATCACCTGCAAAGGGAACGACACCTGGGAACTTTACCGTGAGGGACCCTACAAGTTTTTCAACAACGAGAAAGATGACGGATACACCACTATGTGTAAAATGACAGCCCAGATTACCGGAGAGGTGGCTGCCGGACATTACAACTGGAAAGTAACCTTTACCGGAGGCAGGACAGAGCGTGAGGGTTACTCCTGCACCTTTGAGTCATCCCCTTCGCTGGAATACACCTGTATCGAGGCAAAATCGTACGTGTGGGACTACTGCAACGGCAGCGCCACCATCGTTGTCAACAAGAACGGTGAAAAGGTTGATATGGCCCGCATGGACTATACCGGCAGAACCACCCGTTTCTTCCGGGGTCTATAGCATATGACACTGGGGCTCCGCCCCAAACCCCGCCGCTTCAGCCTTGCTATCGCTCAAACCACCCTGCCCGGCTTCCGCTATCGCCTGATGGCGATTGTCAATACTTGAATACAAGCATATCGCCTTCGTCAATCACGAAGGCGTTTTTGCCTTTGCCCCACTCTGTGACGGCTCCGTTGCGGTCAATCGTGCTGCAGGCGGCAGCAAATTCTACCGATGCCTTGCACTTCTGGGTCCAGCTGGAGTTTACCACCACGATGTAACGGCTCGCCCCGTTCTCTATGAACGATACCAGGGCGGTGATGTCTGTATCGAGCGAGGCTATTGCAGCCGGAAGATCCTCATTCAGCAGCGGCAGGCAGGAGAAGGGGGTCAGATGGGTGAAGCGGGTCTTTACAACATCACCGCCGGCAAAGACTCCCTCGCGGTTCTTCATCTCCAGATTGGCCTCTTTTAGAAGGTCGTATGCATCTGTCCAGACCTCGCTCATCATTGGCGACCAGGATGTGCCGCCGAAGTCACGGATAGTAAAATACTGCATCACCCTGGCGCCGTAAGCAAGATGAGTGTTCACTGTGAGGCGGATATTCTCCAACGTGGGTTTGGCGTGCATATTGTTGGGCCCTTCGCGGTCTATCCAGCAGCTGGCGGCAAAGCCCCAGAAGGGAATCCCATACTTGCGGCAAGTGGCCAGTACCGCCTCGTTGCACATATACCACCAGTTGAGCACGCCGTAGTCCATAGTGGGATAGCAGTCGTAAGAAAGGATACTGAGTCCGCAGTCCCGCGCATAGGTATCCACATAGTCACGGTAGAAATCGGTTCCGAGGGCACGTATCGAGCCTAAGGGGTTGAGGTTGATGTAAACCGGATGATCGGGGTCGAGGGCCTCGATATGCTCCTTTATCGCCTTCAGGCCGGGGATACGGTTGATGTTGGGTTCGTCGCAGATATGCCAGCCGAACAGGGCGGGATGCGAACGGAATCTCAGCACCAGGGAGTCAACCTTGGCAAAATCCACATCGTCTATGCTGTGATGGTCTGTATATGGTGCCAGCACCGCCAGGATCTTGATTCCTGCCTCTGCCGCAAGGTCAAGCTGCAAGGCTGCGGTGCTCTGGTCCATCTCCAGGGTGAGCATATCCAACCCCGCTTCTGCAAGTTTCTGGAAATTGGCTGCTGTGGCGGCACCATCCCTGAAGCCGAGATAGCCCAAAGCCAGGATATGCTGCGGGTCTTCTGTCACAGGACGAGCTGAAGTGACCTGGCAGAAGGCCGACAATAATACAAAAACCGATATAACAATCTTTTTCATATTTATTACTGTTTTTTCTCAAAATGCTGATAATCTTTCATACTGTTCCAGCTGCCGCCCCAACTCCAGCCCCGGCTGGTGAAGGCGGCGTGGCAGGCATCCCCCCTGCGTATATAATACTGACAGCTGAGGGTACGGTCGGCATATCGTGAAGAGGCGGCCGGCTTGACGACCGTACCCTTCACATAAGGGTTATACAGCGGATTGATATCCACCGCCAGCCCCCTGGCGTGCATCGACAACTCTTTCATTCCCAGCTTGCGCCTGAAATTGAAGCAAGATGTATTATTATCTGCCATTGAGCGGTTGTCATCTGCGCCATATTCGTCTATCAAATATATCTTCTCTATCGGATAACCGGCATCGAAGAGTTCCCGGAATATATCGAGCAGTTCGTCTGCCGCAGAAGCGGCGCAAACCATCTCCCCCACCTGGATATGTCCTCCAAAGTTGCGGTGCAGCAGATGCAGCAGTCTCAGCTTGGAACGCGGCACGCTGCAACCGCGGGCATACGAGACACCTTCAATGCGGGAAAACGTAGCGTCTGATATCTCCTCTGAGAGGAAGAAACTATCCGCACCGCCAAACATTTCCAACTGGACATCCGACAGGATGCTGCCTGCAGGCCATATGATATGAGTCTGACCGGAAGCGAAAAGCGGCGAAGTAGATACGATTGATATAAGTATTATAACCCTTAATCTCATAACCGGTTCTTACCTGTATTTGACGACCAGCATATCGCCCTCATCCAACACAAATTCTGCTTTGCCCTGCTGGTGTTCCGTGAAGGCGCCCGTACGATCTATGGTATATGCCATTGAGGAGAGTTCCACCTCGACGTTACATTTTTCAAAACAACTGCCGTTGACCACCACCACATACTCGTTTCCGCCATTTTCCACAAAAGAGACAAGAGCTGTCCTGTCGGTACCCACATAGGAAATCTCAGCCGGCAGGTCTCCTGAAGTCAGGGGAAGGGAGCAGATTGGTGTCAAGCCGGTAAACCTGGTCTTTGAGACTTTACCGCCGGCAAACACATAGCCGCGCCGATGGACTTCAGCATTAAAATCTTTCACAAGGTCATACAGATCCGTGTAGCTGCCATCCAGCATAATCGGAGCTCTGGTCTCAGTGTTATATGCCCTGTACAGGAAATACTGCACGACAGACGCACCATATGCAAGGTCAGTATATACCTGCAGCCTCATATTGGCCAAATCGGGATAATGCCGGTGTTCTGACTCCTGATAGAAGCAGGCGGTGAAAGGCCAGAAAGGGATGCCTTTGGTGCGGGCGATATCTGAATTGACCTCCATGCATTTGTACCAGTCATTCATTATTGTCCTGTCATCCATAATGGGATACATATCAAAGGAGAGAATTTCCATATCGCAGCCATCCACCATTGTCTGGACATAATCCCGATAGTAGTCGGTGCCAAGCGCCCTGATACTCCCCGAAGGACACAGATTGATATGCACCGGGACATCCGGAGCCACCGACTTTACCCACGTCTTGCGTCGGTTAAGGTCAGGTATCAGCCATAGGCCCGGCTCGTCGTAGATATGGATCATCGTCAGGTCCGGATCATCCCTTACCAGTTCGATGGACTCCGCCAGAACAGGATGATGCAGGGAATACTTCAGCCCGACACCCTTTATCAGACCCAGCTTATACCGGATTGTTTCAAGCCTGTCGGTGTCGTCAATACTGCCGTCGTTATCCATATCCATAGGCTCGCCGCCCTCAAGTGTAGTCATCGTGAAGCCTGCCTCTGCCAGTTTCTGATAATCATCTCTGGTAGTGTTCGTATTGGCAAGTCCGCCAAAAATCATAAGATTGGCTTTCGGCCGGGTCGACTCCGTGTAAGGGTCCTTGACCATTATGGGAAGTTGACGGCGGGCCTGCCCTCCTTCGCGGAAAGAGACGACAGCCTCCGGTTTCGCGCCTGTTGCAGGGTCAGGTGCAGTAACTATGATATCGCCGCACCTGGCATCACGGGGGTGGACCGCAGCAGACCACCCACCCTCACAGATGATATCGACTTTACCATCCCTTGGAAGAGAATACCCTATCACTGCACTTTCTCCCGCACTCACCCCATATTTTGTCTTGTCAAAAGACAGACTTTGGTCAAGTGCTCCTGCCGGCAGCCAGAACAACAGTAATGCAAAAGGCAACAATATTCTCATCGCCATTTAATAACTAGCATATCTC
>CAMKTW010000012.1 GCA_946415795.1 uncultured Bacteroidales bacterium | reverse complement strand
CCGCGTACAGTAGTACGCAGAAAAAGAGGGCGACTAAGACTTTTTAGTCACCCTCTTTTGTTTTAAGTCCCGCTGCCGTTCAGCTCCGGACAGTTGTCCCCTTACGAAGCAGCAGAACGGATACGAAAAAACCGGCCCGTTAGGGGTCGGTTTTTTTGCGGTAATAAAGATTTGCTTACTCTGCAGGGGTCTCTGCGGGCGCCTCAGTTGCAACTTCCTCCGCAGGGATGGTGTTTGCAGGGAACTCGGGCTCGCCCTCTGCGGGTGCTGCCTGCTGGATCTGATTCTCGATACTGCTTGCAGAGCCACTGGAAGGCTTGGGGGTGAAGAAGGTCGCCACAACGCAAAGGACCAGCACGACGGCGGCCAGTACCCAGGTGGTCTTCTCCAGGAAATCCGCGGTCTGGCGGACGCCGAAAGTTGTGTTGCCGGCAGCAAAGTTAGCTGCCAGTCCGCCGCCCTTTGAATTCTGCACAAGCACGATGAGCGTCAGAAGCACGCTGGCTACCACGATAATTACCGAAAGTGTAATATAAATAGCTTGCATATTATTGAATATTATTTGTTTCTGCTCTGTTTAGGGGGTTCAAAGTAAGTACATTTTTTGCGATATAACAAATTTATGATACTCTACCACTGTGCCACAGACGCATTGAAGATATCCTCCACCAGCGTTTCAACAATCTCGTCGCACAAGGAAGCCTCCACCTCATCCAGTGACATATCGGCGTCATAATCCTGGTAAGCTGCGAACGACTTCTTCTCAAAACTCTCCTCAGGATGTTTGAAATTCTCAAAAGTAGCCTTGCAGGTCACAGTCAGGCGGTTCTGGGCTGCAGTCTCGTCCTTGGAAATGCCCTGCGCCTTAACATCATAAGATTCTACCGTAACTACAAGCAGCAGGTCGCCGTCCACCTCCACCTGCTCAAGGCTGGTGAGCTTTTTGAACTTGTCCTTCAGGGCCTCGGTAAGGTCGTTTGCCAGCGCGGGGTTCACCTTCATCGCATTGTTCTCCACCGGCTCGATGGTGATTGTATGGACGTCGGGGCGGATGGATGTACCCGAGAACGAGTATATGCCGCACCCGCCGGCACAAAATGCCGCCGCAATCAGAACAAGTGCTTTCAAATATCTTTTCATAAACCTAATTCTTTAATTTTCCGGTATAGCGTACGCTCTGAGATACCCAGCTCTGCCGCAGCCTCCTTGCGGTTGCCGCGGTGCTTCTCCAGCGCTTTCGCAATCAGTTCCGACTTCTTGTCGTTTATGGAGAGATTCTGGTCTTCGTCCTGCTCCACGGGGGTTCCGGGTTCGTGATAAACCTCCTGCACCGGCTGTTCCTCCACCCCGTCCTGCCCGTACGTATGCACCTCGCCCGCCTCACTGCTCTCCACAATAAGGTTGGAATGCTGCGTTATGAATTTCCCGCCGGAGGGAGCCTGTCCCTGGCTGTCCAGACGGGCTTTGAGATTCTCGATATCCTGCTTGAGCTGCATTATCATCTTGAAGATGATGTCGCGGTCGCTCATATAATCAGCCGCGGCGCTGCCCGTCAGGGCCGGGAGTGAAACATTGAGGTCGTTCTGCAGATATTTCTCCAGGGTCCTGCTGTCAATTATGCGCTCTGTCTCCATCACAGATATGCGCTCCGCCACACTTTTCAACTCACGCACGTTACCGGGCCAGCCGTAGTGCTCCAGCTTCTCCACTGCGTCCGGGGTGAGCCGGATGGCGGGCATCATATACTTGTTTGCAAAATCCAGGGCGAACTTGCGGAACAGCTTGTGGATATCCTCCTTGCGGTCGCGCAAGGCCGGCATACGGATAGGCACCGTGTTCAGGCGGAAATAAAGGTCTTCGCGGAACCGGCCAGTTTCGATGGCCCGGCGCAGGTCGATATTTGTGGCGGCCACCACCCGGACATTGGTCTTCTGTATCTTGGATGACCCTACCTTCATAAATTCTCCCGTCTGGAGCACGCGCAGAAGGCGCACCTGGGTGGAGAGGGGCAGCTCAGCCACCTCGTCCAGGAAGAGGGTGCCGCCGTCGGCCTCCTCAAAATAACCCTTGCGTGTCTCTGAGGCCCCGGTGAAAGAACCCTTCTCGTGACCGAACAATTCTGAATCTATCGTCCCTTCCGGAATCGCACCGCAGTTGATAGAGAGATATACGTTGTGCTTGCGGGGACTGTTATAGTGTATTATCTGAGGGATAAATTCCTTGCCGACGCCGCTCTCTCCGGTGACCAGGACCGATAAATCAGTTTTCGCCACCTGTAGTGCAACGCCGATGGCGCTGTCCAGTGCGGCAGAATCTCCTATAATGCCGAAACGCTGCTTTATGGATTCAAAATTCATAGCTGCGAATTTACAATTTTTTCGCCAGATATTTTTTATAATTATTATATTTGCCCCAAATAGGAAGAAAAATCAAAATCTATATAAATTATCTATTTATGAAGAAGCTTTTATTTATCGCTTTTGCCTGCCTTGCAGTGATTTCCTGCAACAAGGTTTCTAAAATGGCCGACCTCGCGAGCCTTGTCAAAGTAGAATGCAACCCCGAGGTTCTTGAGGTAGTAGCAGATAATATCGACGCTGACGTCACTGTTACCTTCCCCGAAAAATACTTCCACAAAAAAGCCATCCTCGAGGTGGTTCCCGTTATGAAGTTCGACGGACAGGAAGTTGCCGGCGAGCCCTTCGTTTACCAGGGCGAGAAGGTTATGGACAACTACAAGACCGTAGGTAAAAACGGCGCAAGCATCACCGAACACATCAAATTCAAATATGTTCCGGGTATGGAGAAATCCGAACTCGTCGGCCGCGCCACCGTCAAGTATAAGAAGAAATCCTGGGCTTTCCCCGAGGACATCAAGATCGCAGACGGTGCAAACACCACCTATATGCTGGCAAACAGGACCGGTTCCTATGCAGCAGCTGCCGACAACTATCAGGATGTTATCCCCGAGGAGGTTGAGGCTCAGATCCTCTATCTGATCAACAGCGCAAACGTACGCTCCAACCAGCTCACTTCCGAGTCCATCAAGGAGTACAAGACCGGCGTCAAGGATGTGATGAAGGATGACCGCCGCACTATCGTCGGCACCGACATCATCGCCTATGCATCTCCCGATGGCCCCGAGAAACGCAACAACACCCTCTCTGACCAGCGTGCCGCCTCTGCACAGAGCGCCTTCAAGCAGGTTTCCAAGAAGCTTGAGACCGGCGGTGTCACTACCCGCAGTATCGGTGAGGACTGGGAAGGTTTCCAGGAACTGGTCAACAACTCCAACATAGAAGACAAGGACCTCATCCTCCGCGTCCTCTCTATGTACAGCGACCCCGATGTCCGCGAGCGTGAAATCAAGAATATGTCAAGCGTTTACGGAACCCTTGCAAAAGACGTTCTCCCTGAACTCCGCCGCGCCCGTTTCGTGACCAACGTTGAATTCCAGAACTACACCGCAGAAGAGCTCAAGGCTCTGGTTGAGGACAATATCGACATCCTCGACGAAGAGGCCCTGCTCCGCAGCGCGACCCTCACAAACGACCAGTCGGCCAAGATGGATATCTATTCTCAGGCTATCAAGAAGTACGACAGCGACCGCGCTAAACTCAACTCCGCCTGCATCCTGCTCGACCAGGGCAAAGAGTCTCAGGCTGAGGCTATGTTAAAGAAGGTCAGCGACCGCAGCATCGAGGGGCTTAACAACCTGCGCGGCGTGCTGGCACTCCGGGGCGGCGACCTGGCAAAGGCTCTCGATTTCTTTGAGAAAGAGACTGGTGATGCCGGCAAGGTAAACCTCGGTACCATGGACATTCTCAACGGTAACTACGCTGCTGCCGCCAAGAAACTCGCCGGCACCGGCGACGCTAACGAAGCTCTCGCATACATTCTCAACGGCGACCTTGTAAAGGCATCTTCCCTCCTGAAGGATTGCGACAGCGAACTGGCTGCTTACGAGCGCGCCATCATCGCAGCCCGCCAGGGCAAGGCTTCCGCTGCGCTGGCAGAACTTGCAAAAATTAAAAACAGCAAAGAACTCAAGGCTCGCGCAGAGAATGATATCGAATTCGCCAAGATTAAATAAAGTTTAGAATTATAAGCAGCAAAAAAGGTCAACTTCGTAAGTTGGCCTTTTTTGTTGTCCAGAAGTACTTGAAACATATTTTTTCTTTGTTACAAAAAATACGGTACATTTGCGGTTCAATTTTACAGGATGCTGCGTCACACATATACATACGACAAAGTTTTTCAACTGGAAGCGGGCGGGTCGCTGGATTCCCTGACGATTTGTTACCATACCAGCTGCGAAACACGCGGTGACCGCCCTGTGATCTGGATATGCCACGCACTCACCGCCAACTCCAATCCGGAGGAGTGGTGGGACACCCTTGTCGGCAGGGGGCTTCTGTTCGATACCGACAGATACTATATCGTATGTGCCAACATAATTGGCAGTTGCTACGGCACCACAGGCCCCACGACGTATGCAAAGGCTCCCCTGCGCAACTTCCCCCTGGTAACCATCCGCGACCTTGTCAGGGCCCACGACCTGCTTCGCGAACACCTGGGAATAGACAAGGTTGACTTTTTAATCGGGGGCAGCAACGGCGGCTTCCAGTCGGTTGAGTGGGCGGCAAGCTTCCCGGAACGGATCAGGAACTTGTGCCTGATTGCCACCAGCGCGATTGTAAGTCCCTGGTGTACAGCCACTCTGGAAGCCCAGCGGATGGCTATCAAAGCAGACCCGACATTTGACGCATCCAAGGATGCCGGCGGCGGGGCTGCCGGTCTGGCCGCGGCACGGAGTATGGCTATGGTGACATATCGTAACTACGAGGGGTACGGACGCACCCAGGCGGAGACAAATCCCGACTTTCTGGTTGCCAACCGGGCCGTCACATATCAGCAGTACCAGGGGCAAAAGCTCTGCCGCCGCTTTGACGCGTATTCCTACTACTGCCTCACGCTTGGGGTCGATACCCACAATGTGGGCCGTAAGCGGGGCGGAGTGGAAAAGGCTCTTGCGGGTATCACCGCAAAGACACTCTGCATTGCAATCGACAGCGATATCCTGTTCCCTATAACCGAGAGCAGGCGCCTTGCAGAAGCCATCCCCGGCGCAAGCCTTGAGATAATTTCATCTGATTTCGGGCACGACGGATTCCTGCTCGAACACGAACAGATATCTAATTGTATTAATAAACACTTTGATCTATGCAAGTTTTAAAGTTTGGAGGTTCATCCGTGGCCAATGCCGCCAATATGAGCAAGGTGGTAGAGATTGTGACCAAGGCCGTCAGCGGCGACAAGACTATTCTGGTAGCATCTGCAATCAGCAAGGCTACCGATACACTTATCAAAGTTGGCCGAATGTCCCAGATGGGTGATATGGGGTACAAGGATATACTTGCCGAACTTGAACAGAGGCATCATCAGATCATATCAGAGCTTATCCCGCAGTACTTCCAGGACGATATCAACCGTGAGATTTCCGAGCGGTTCGTACAGCTGGGCGGCATCTGCGACGGCATCTGCCGCATCCGCGAACTCACCGGACACTCCCTTGACCTTATAATGAGTTTTGGCGAACTGCTTTCGACCCGCATCCTTGCGGCAAAGTTCACCTCGATGGGAGTCGGCTGCAAATGGGTCGATTCCCGCGACATCATCAAGACCCGTCACGAACAGGGGCAGAATGTAGTGGACACTGAGGCCACCAACCGTAACGCACAAGACTACTTTGGCGGCAGCAATGCCAAACTCTATGTGATGCCGGGCTTCATCGCTTCTGACGCAGAAGGGCGCACCACCACCCTGGGTCGCGGCGGCAGCGACTATTCAGCATCTCTGCTGGCTGCTGCCATCGGTGCCCGCCGGCTGGAGATCTGGACTGACGTCTGCGGTATGATGACAGCCGACCCGCATATCGTGCCCGAAGCCAAGACCATAGAACACATCTCGTACCGCGAGGCGCTGGAGCTCTCCCACTTTGGTGCAAAAGTGGTCTATCCCCCTACAATCCAGCCCGTTGTGGGTAACAATATCCCCATCCTGGTAAAGAATACCTTTGATCCGGAGGGCAAAGGGACCCTCATTGAGAGCAATCCCCCCGAGACCGCCGGTAACATCAAGGGCATCTCCAACAGCGACAAACTGGCCATCCTCTCTATGGAGGGAAGCGGTATGGTGGGTGTTCCCGGCTACTCCAGCCGACTGTTCGACGCCCTGGCCAAAAATGACATCAACATTATTCTGATTACACAGGCTTCGTCCGTCCACACTATGCTGGTGGTAATTGACGAGAAGGACGCCGCCCTGGCCAAGAAGGCCGTGGACGAGACTTTCGCATACGAGATCAGCCTCAAGAAGCTCGAACCGCTCAAGATTGAGCGCGGATTCTCCATCATCTCGCTCGTGGGTGACGATATGAAGAACCAGTCGGGCGTGACCGGCCGTATGTTTGACGCGCTCGGCGGCGAGGGCATCACCATCCGCGCAATCGCACAAGGCTCTTCCGAGCGTAATATCTCTGCAGTCATCCGCACAGAAGATATAAACGAGGCGGTACGCGCCATCCACGACGAGTTCTTCAGCGAGTATCAGCACACCCTGAACCTCTTCATCGCCGGCTATGGCAATGTGGGCGGGCAGCTGATCAACGTTATCAAAGAGAACGGCGTGGCCATAAACATTGTTGGAATCTGCAACATAAACGGCAAGTTCTTCTGCAAGAACGGCCTCAATCTGGACGAGATTGCACCCGCGTTCGCAGCTCTGGACCGCAGCGTTCGCATCAACACCGGCGACTTTATTGACGAGGCTATCAAGATGGCCCTCCCCAACTCTGTATTTGTGGACTGCACCTCAGATATCGGCATCGCAACCCACTACCCCTCCATCCTGGCTGCCGGCATCAGCATCGTGACCTGCAACAAGATTGCCAACTCACTGGATATGAACCTGTATCGCCAGATCCGCCGCTGCGCTGAAGAGGGCAAGTCATCGTTCTATTACGACACCAACGTAGGTGCCGCCCTGCCGGTTATCCACACTCTCAAGCAGATGGTAAGCAGCGGTGATACAGTTGAACACATCGACGCCATCGTTTCCGGTACACTGAACTACATATTCAGCGAATACGGCCAGGCCACCTGCAAGGACAGTTTCTCTACCATCGTGCGCCGCGCCAAGGAGCTGGGCTTTGCTGAGCCCGACCCCCGCACCGACCTGCAGGGCATCGACGTTATGCGCAAGGCCATAATCCTTGCCCGCGAAACCGGGGCCGAGGTAGAGGCCGAGGATATCGACATCAAGGGCTTCCTCCCCGAGGAGTGCCTCAAGGGGAGCGTGGACGACTTCTTCGACGCCCTCTCAAAGTATGAAGATTATTTTGCCGGGCTGCGTAACGACGCCCTCTCAAAGGGTGGCAAGCTGCGGTATATGGCCGAGATAGAGGGTGACAAGGTGTCCATCGGCCTCCGGTGCATAACTCCGGAGCACCCCTTCTTCAGCTACGAGGGAACCGACTCAGCAGTGTCCATCGCTACCAAGTTCTACCCCTACCCCGTTGTCATCAAGGGCGCCGGAGCCGGAGCCCGCATCACCGCCGGCGGTGTTTATGGAAATATTTGTCTGTGCCGTAAATAAATAAAGACTACATATATGAAAAATTATAGGATTGCAGTTGTAGGGGCTACCGGTCTTGTGGGTAGCAAAATGATTGAGGTTCTGGGTGAAGTCAATTTCCCCGTAGGTGAACTCATTCCCTGCGCTTCTGAGCGCTCGGTGGGCAAAAAGGTGACTTTTGGCGGTCGCGAGTGGACTGTCATATCTCTCGCAGACGGCGTTGCCGCCAGACCCGACATCGCCATCTTCTCTGCAGGAGCTGGCGTCAGCAAGGAGTGGGCGCCCAGGTTCGCAGAGGTAGGCTGCCGCGTGGTGGACAACTCCTCCCAGTGGCGTATGGATCCCACAAAAAAGCTGGTCGTTCCGGAAATAAACGGTGACGTGCTCACCGCAGACGATATGATTATCGCCAACCCCAACTGCTCCACAATTCAGATGGTGCTGGCGCTGGCTCCTCTGCACGAGCGCTACAAAATCAAGCGCGTGGTGGTTTCTACCTACCAGAGCGTGACCGGCAGCGGTATGAAAGGCATCCATCAGATGCTGCGTGAGCGCGGCGACAAGTCTGCCCAGGACCTGCCCGACGCCTATCCCCACCAGATTGACCGCAACGTGCTGCCGCACATCGACGTCTTCCTGGACAACGGCTACACCAAGGAAGAGATGAAGATGACCAACGAAACAGTGAAGATATTCGGCGACGAGAGCATAAAGGTCACTGCCACCACCGTACGCGTACCGGTAACCGGCGGCCACAGCGAGGCCGTGAACGTCGAGTTTGAGAAAGATTATGACCTGGACGACGTGAAAGCCATTTTCGCCGACGGAAAGGCTCCGGGATGCATTCTCTGCGACGATCCCGCCAACAATGTATATCCGATGCCTCTGGACGCCTTCGGACGCAACGAGGTATTCGTCGGCCGTCTGCGTCGCGATTTTTCCGCACCGAAATGCTTGAATATGTGGGTAGTTGCCGATAATCTCCGCATTGGCGCAGCCACAAATGCGGTCCACATCGCGCAGTACCTTATCCGAAACATCTTGAAATAGTCTGGATTTTTCTTTAATTATTGTAAATTAATCTTAACTTTGTACGATGCTCGCGCGTTTTGCGCGTCGCGGGAATTGGACAATCTTAAGATTTTACAATATGAAATTATCATCTTTTTGTGCGAGCCTGCTGCTATTCGTACTTTTGATGACGACGGGTGGCGTTAACCCCGCCCACGCCAGCAACAATCTGCAGGGCCGTACAATCACCGTTACCGTCACCGACAACCAGGGTCCCGTACCGGGCGCCAATGTCGTCGTGGTCGGCCAGCAGATCGGCGGCTCTACCGATGCCGACGGTGTGATTACGCTTGCCAGAGTACCCGCTAACGCCACCATCGAGGTATCTTTCGTGGGTTACATCACAAAAAAGGTGGCTGTGGGCAACAAGTCCAAGATCCAGGTTTATCTGGAAGAGGACAAAGAGAAAATTGACGAGGCGGTGGTTGTCGCTTACGGTCACCAGAAAAAGATTACCGTGACGGGAGCCATCGAACAGGTGGGCCACGAAGAGCTCATCGAAACCCAGGTCCCCAACTTTGCCAATGCCCTCGCGGGCCGCGTTGCAGGTCTTACGACCATTCAGGAGAGCGGCCAGCCCGGACGTGACGATGTGACGGTTTACCTCCGCGGTCAGGGTACCTCTTCCGACAACACCCCGCTGCTGCTCATCGACGGCGTGCCGAGTGACGGCCAGGCAGACAAGCTGGGTATGCTCAACGTGAACGAGGTGGCCAGCGTAACAATCCTGAAGGATGCCGCATCCACTGCGATTTTCGGTACCCGCGGCGCTAACGGTGTCATCCTGATTACCACCCGTCGCGGTGAGGCCGGCAAGACCATCCTCAGCGCACAGGTTACCTCCAGCGTCGCTTCACTCCACTTCCCCTGGACCAGGGTCAACTCCTGGGAGCACGCCGCCCTGCGTAACCAGGCCCGCGCAAACGACGGTTTCGGCCCCGACTTTACCGACTATCAGATTGCCAAATTCCGCGAGCAGAGCGGCGACCCCTTCTTCCCCAACCGCGATATGTACAAAGAGTCGATTGCCAAATTCGCTCCCACCGAGCGCGTCGAACTCAACATCTCGGGCGGTTCCAAGAAGACCCGCTACTTTACCAGCGCCGGTATCATCTATCAGCAAGGTAATACCAAAATCCTTCCCCGCAAGGTGCTCGGATACAACGCACAGTTCGACATGCTGCGCTATACTATCCGCAATAACTTCGACTTCAACCTCAACGAACAGCTGAAGATATCCCTGACTCTCTCCATTTACTACCAGCGCACTAACGAGCCGGCCGGCGGTACAGGCGTGTTTGACACCGCCCTCGCCACTCCGCCCACCAACCCCGGTCCCCTTACCGTCGCCGGTTACTTTGACTCCGAAGGCAACGAGGTACCTGCCGGCGTAGTGGTAGCGCGGCAGAATTCCAACAGCACTTCTGCCTGGGCTATCGTGAACCGTTCCGGCTACTATTACAGGACTACCTTCAGCTTGCTCTCGCAGGCAACCGTCGAATATGACCTGAGCAAGTTAATCAAAGGCTTGTCCGTGTCGGCCAATGTGGCATACAACGACTTTGCCGGCGGTAACCTCTCGGGCGCCCTCCAGGGTTACGACGCCTATTCATATTACCAGGCAAAGACCCCCGGAGAGAAATCATACTACATCGCCACCGTCCGCAACTCTAACGAGACCTTTGCTATCGGCGAGCGTGCCACCTACGGCAACCAGATGCTTCAGATACACCTGCGCGCCAACTATTATCAGCAGTTCGGCGACCACACCGTGAGCGCAATGGTCTTTGCCCAGGCAGAGAACAAGATGAGCAACGTGATGCACAAGCTCAACCCGGTACGTACTTCCCTCCCTTATAAATATGCAGGTATCTCCGGCCGTGTAACCTGGGACTACAAGACCAGGTACCTGGCAGAATTCGATGCCGGATACAACGGCAGTGAGCAATTCTCTCCCAAGAACCGGTTCGGTTTCTTCCCTGCATTCTCTGCGGGATGGGTTGTAAGCAACGAGGAATTCTTCAAGAACAATGTCCGCTTCATCGATGAACTCAAGTTCCGCGCCTCCATCGGTAAGGTAGGTAACGACCATCTGCCCGGAGAGCGTTTCCTCTATTACTCCACCATCAGCCGGTACGAAGCCGGTGGTTCCGGTACCCTTTATTCCGGCAGAGGCGTCAGCATCTCTTACCTCGGCAATCCCGATATCAGCTGGGAGACCGTCCTCAAGCAGAACTACGCCATTGACTTCCGCTTCCTGAAGAACTTCAGCGGTAAGGTCGACGTATTCTTTGAAAGCTGCGACAACCGCGTATTTATGCCGGCTTCAATGCCTGCTGCCAGCGGCCTTGCCGCAAGCAGCATTCCTTACCAGAACATCGGCGTCACCAGGAACAAAGGTATAGAGCTCGAGCTCAACTGGGCCAAGGAGTTCAGCAAGAAGTTCCGTATGAACGCCGGCGGCCAGATCTCCCACTCCCGCTCCAAGATTGTCTATTGCGACGAGGTCCTGCTTGATGAGAGCTACGCATACCGCAAGCGCACAGAGGGCTTTATGCCTGGCCAGCAGTGGGGTCTTGCCATCGACTACAACGACGAATACGGATACAACAACGGTTACATCAATACCCCTGAACAGCTTGAGAAAGCCAAGGAGATGTACGATATCGGTACCCCCCGTCTGGGTGACTTCCTCTATCAGGATGCCAATGGTGACAACCACATTGACGACCGCGACCTGGTGCCCATCAAGCACAGCTCAGTGCCTGAGATCAGCTTCGGTTTCAACGTCGGCTTCCAGTACAAGCGCTGGGGCGTATCGGCACAGTTCAACGGTATGGCCCTGGTATCTGCCTATCGTATGGGCCTTGGTGTTTCCGAGCTCAACAATGCCGGTACCTACACCGACTACCACCTGAATGCGTGGACCAAAGAGCGCTGGGCTAACGGTGAAAAGATCGAGTATCCCGCCCTCTCCACTTATACCAACGTCTCGCTCCGCCCGAACGATTTCTTCATCAACAACCGTTCTTACTGCCGTCTGAAAAACCTCCAGGTTTCATATCAGATCCCGCCGAACAAATTGTTCCGCACCCTGGGCGTTGCCAGCGGCAACATCATCGCCTATGGTAACAACATCTTTATCATAGACAACCAGAGAGTTAAGGCGGTAGATGCCGAAACCAGCGGCACCTCGGTATCCTACCCTCTGAACCGCACTTATCAGTTGGCTCTCAATATCAAATTCTAATCGGACAAGGCTATGAAAAAAAGATATTTACTTGCATTTGTGACATTGGCTGTGTCGCTGTGCTCCTGCAATAAGGTATCCGATTGGCTTGAGAAGCAGGATACCGGCGACCTCCAGTACGACGACATCTGGGCCGACTACAACTATGTGGAAGGGTGGCTTAACAACTGCTTTACCGGCCTTCCCGGCGTCGGCTGGTGGTGTTCCGGCGGCGAACCGCTCTGGTGCCTGACCGACGAAGGGTGGTCTTCTCTTGATGCCGCCTCTACCACTTCCCACCGTGTTTACGACGGCAACTTCAGCACTACCAACGGCTGGCCCGGCGGACGCAACCTCTACACAGGTGCAATCTATCGCATCCGCAATATCAACCAGTTCCTTCACTACATAGACCTCCCCACGACCCCGGTTCTGACCGAGGAGGGTCGTCGCCGCATGAAGGCTGACGCCTATGTGCTCAGGGCATACTATATGTTCGAGCTGTTCAAGGAATACGGCCCGCTGTATCTTTATAATGAAGACGGTGTATCGCAGGAAGACGGGCATCCCGAGTATCTTCCCTTCATCACAAGCCTCACAGACACATACACCAATCTGCGCAGGGTCCCGACTGAAGACTATGTACGCTGGATCATTGCAGACTGCGACCGGGGCCTGGCAATTGACGACCTCCCCTGGCGCCCCACCCTTGCCAGTGAAGCCAGCCGTATGACCAAGTCACTCGCATGGAGCATTAAGGCCGCCGTCCTGCTCTGGTATGCGAGTCCGCTGTTCAACGAGGGCAAAGACCATTGGGAAGAGGCTTATCAAATGAATAAGAAGACTCTGGAACTGCTCCGTGAACACGGCTATGCACTGCATACCAAGTGCACCAATACCTCTGTTTACGGTACCGGCGCTGCAAACGCGTTCCGCCAGTACTATTGCGACAATTCTCTCACCTGGGCAGGGTCGTCCCCTTCCGACACCGAGACAATTTTCGCATACGGAGGCTCTTCTGGCAGCTGGGCCAGCAACTGGATCGGCTCCCGCCACACCGACATAGGGCAGTGCGGCACATGCCCCACACAGGAGATGGTGGATTGCTACGAGACCACCGACGGTGTGCCTGTCCTTGACCTGGCAAACCCTTATGCCGACATATATCATCTGCAGCCCAACTTCAACCCCGATAATACGATGTATGACGAACAGCACCCCTACGAAAACCGTGATCCCCGCTTCGAGGCGTGCATCATGCATCACGGCTCCCCGTATGTATGGGACAAGGCATATACGGTTGACATCAGTCCGGATGGCCGCAATTATCGCAGTACCCTCCCGACCGACATCTCCCAGACGCGCACGGGCTATTATTACTGCAAGACCGTCCCGCCGAACATTAACTTCAATGCCAAGGTGACAGGTCCCGGAATGCGCCAGTACAAAATGTCGGAGTTGATCCTCAACTTTGCTGAGTGCGCCCTGGAGGCCGGCCATCTTGAAGAGGCCCGCGAGGCGGTTAACGAAATCCGCGACCGCGTCGGTATGCCTCATCTTCCCGCATCCCTCTCCAAAGAGCAGTTGCGGCTGCGCCTGTACAACGAGCGCCGCGTAGAGCTCGCCTTTGAAGAGACCCGCTACTACGATTTGCGACGCCGCTGCCGTCCTGAAGAGGATATCCCCGGCATCAAATACCTCACCGGCGTTGACGTATCCTATGCAGGTGACTGGTCTGCCGCTACCTACACCCGTGTACTTATCCGCGAAGAAGAACGTCACGGCTATGAGGCAAGGTGCAAACTGACCCCCCTGCCCAAGGGAGAGGTTTCCAACCTCAAGGTTATCACTGGAGTTGATTTCCAGAACTATGGATGGGAATAAGGCTTATACACTGTAAAATATCAAGCTATGCGAACAAGATATAGATTAACACTGATTCTGATGCTTCTTGTTGCGGGATTTGCAAATCTCTCCGCGCAGGAATCGATGATTATCAGCATCAAGGGCTTCGTAACAGACGAGTTTGGCAACCCTCTGTACAATGCCCTGCTGGTGAGCGCCAACAAGGCAAACCAGTATATCACCAACCCCGACGGCTCCTATGATTTCCAGATCAGGGATGCCAGTACATACCTCACAGTAAGTTATCCGGGCTTCCACAATCAGGACGTCACCATCGCCGACATTCTCGACGGCAACAGCACTATCGTGATGAAAGCCAGCGGCCAGGACGAGGACGAGGTTGTTGACCTGGTACACCACAAGCTGCGCAAAAACCTGATTACGGGCAGCGTCTCCACCGTGAGCGGCCGGGAGTTACAGAAAACCCCCACCTTGCGTCTGCAGGAGTCATATATGGGCCGCATCCTTGGCCTGGGCAGCATTGAGCTCGACGCCAACCCTTCCATCTTTCCGGAGTCCGGCAGCGACTACAACAATGCATACTACAACTTCAACATCCGCGGTACGCACTCATACAACAGCGGCCGGGACATCACCTATATGGTGGACGGCATCCGCTTCGAGGGCTACGACGGACATATCTTCACCTATTTCAACCCGCGTGAAATCGAGTCGATTTCGGTTATCCGCGATGCTGCTTCTCTGGCGCTTTACGGCATAATCGGCGGTGACGGCGTCATCAGCATCACGACCAAGCGCGGCCAGCAGGGCGAACCCCGCATTATGGTGGCTTACGACCACTCTATGCGCCAGATGGACACAGAACGCTACCATATGCCCGACGCATACACTTTTGCCACCCTGCGCAACCAGGCCTGCATAAACGACGGACTCTCCCCCGAGTATTCCGACCAGGCACTGGAGAACTATCGCACCGGGATATGGCCCAGCCACGACTACTACAACGAGTTCGTAAAGCAGTTCACCACCTTGGACAAGCTCTATCTCTCGATAGGCGGCGGCAGTGAATATGTGCAGTATATGTGTAACTTCCAGTGGCTCCACACCGGCTCCCTTTACAACCAGCCGGAGTACAAGGACATCCGCTACTCTATGAAACCCGGCAGCGCCGATTATTTCCACGTGGCCTCCAACCTGGACTCCAAGTTGAACTACTTTATCTCGGCAACCTTCACCCTCCGCGGTGACTTCAAGATAGAGAATGGTCTGGGAAGTGCCCCCAACGACCGTATGAGGGTCCGCTATTCCGATATGCTCAAGCATATTATGATTGCTGCTCCTACTATCACCAGCCTGTATGCCCCCGAAGGTGCATTTGCCGAAGGGAGGGATATCTCATATATGCCTTTGTTCAGCGACCGCAGCACAATGGGTGGTATCTGGGGAACCAAGTATGACACCAACCCCTATGGTGAGCTGACCCACTCCGGCCGTACTATGAAATACGCCACCTTCGTCCATATGGACGCCAAAGTCAATTTTGACTTCGGTATGGTTACTCCCGGCCTGGGCGGTCAGGTGGGCTTCTCCTTCAAGGGCGGTGGAGACAAGGATATCGACTACACCATCAGCTACACGATGTATCAGGCAAACGATCCCGGCCTGACCTCTTTCCGCCAGTACGGTGGTGAGTACGACTCAAACGGTTATTCCAAGTATTACACGTTCTGCTACAGTTACGAATACTTTGGCAAGGCGTTTTACAACCGTCAGTTCGGAGACCACAGCATAAATGCGGTATTTATGGGCAACCACCGGGAACTGGTCACCCGCGACATCGGCGGCATGAACAACATCCCATACAGAAGTGAGATTTTCGGCCTCAACGCCGTCTATTCTTATAAAGACAAGTATGTTGTAAGCGGCAACCTGGGTTATTCAGGCAGCGACGTGTTCCCTAAAAACAATCGCTTCCACTTTACCCCCGGCATCGGCCTGGCGTGGATAGCGACTAAAGAGGACTTCCTGAAAGACAACAATATACTCTCGTACCTGAAACTTCGCGGAAGTTACGGCCGGTCTGCCCGCAGCACATTCACTACATACCGCTTCGTCTATAACTCCAATACCACTACATCCACATGGGACCAGAGCCGCCTGGGCAATGACCGTCTCCAGCCGGAGTATATCAAAGGCATAGATGCGGGCATCGACCTGACACTCTTCAACTGCCTGAGCTTCACCGGGTCTGTGTTCAAGGAGAAGATGGATAACGGCTATATGGAATCAACCAAATATGTCCCGGTATTCCAGGGTATATCGCTGGGTAATTACCCGGCCACCAACACCGGCAAGTTCGAGAACAAGGGATATGAAGTCAGCCTCCAGTTCAAGAAGCAGCTGAGCAAAGATTTCACCCTCTGGGCAGGTGCGTCAACCTGGTATAACGAGAACCAGGTCATCTATATCGGCGAGATGGAGAGGGACGAATCCTACTACTGGCCCACATGTCCCAACCACCCCGACGAGCAGTGGCCTTACTCCACTGAGGGTTACGCTATCGGCACCCACGGCGGCTACCGCATCGACATACCTGAAGGCGAAAGCCTCTATATGGCCGACGGCAGTCTCAATCCCAAATCATTGTTCAACAGCGTGGAGGAGATTGAATCCTGCGGCATAGACTACTCCCAGCTGGGCACCGTACGCCCCGGTGACTTCCGCTACAAGGACCTCAACGGCGACGGCGTACTCAACTACAAAGATGCTGACAAATACGCTTATTCTTCCACACCCCGTCAGTATTATAACGCAAACCTGGGCTTCCGTTGGAAAAACTTCGAGGCAAGCGCCCTCTTCTACGGTGCAAGCAAATATATGAGACCGCTTGGTGACGAGTTTTTCACAGGCTACAACTACGACGGCTACTTCTGCGACCTCCACGAACACGCATGGACAGCCGAGCGCTATGCAAACGGGGAATTCATAAATGCTCCGGCGCTTTCTATGTCAGCTACCGTGAGCCACGTAACCAACGAATACAACCTTGTGGACGCATCCTTCCTCAAACTGAAGAATGTCGAGATTGCGTACAACATCCCCGCCAAGCTTTGCCGCAAGATATCCGCCCAGGATATCCGCGTCGCCCTCCAGGGCCAGAACCTGCTCACCTGGGACAAGCTCCCCAGTAAGTATATGGACCCCGAAACAATCTACCTGGGCATGTACCAGCCCATGCGGGTTTACAACATTGCTCTTAATGTAACTTTCTAAATCGGACATCATGAAAAAGTTATATATTCTGTTTCTCCCGGTCATCGCAATCCTGACGCTGCTGCCTTCCTGCAGCCAGCTGCTGGAACCCGAACCCTACGGTCTCGTGGACCTGGATCTGGTTTGGACCAAATATAACTACACCTCGTCGCTGGT
>CAMKTW010000011.1 GCA_946415795.1 uncultured Bacteroidales bacterium | reverse complement strand
CGCTGTGTTTCACGCAATTGGGGAAGTAACAGGGTCCCGGTGCCTGTTTCTGACCCAATCCAAAAACTGAGGTGGCCGCTGCGTGTTTCGACTTGCAGGGCAGAATCGACCGAAGCATGAAAGCGGGTGAGACCGGCGTTAAGGAGGGTGGGGACCGACCGACTGTCAGGGAGCACCTCTTTTATGCGGAGGTTCTGCCCGGCAAGGCGAGCCTCCTCTGATGAGTACTTTTTGGAGACCCGGCCATTTTCCATAAAGTACACGTGCGTAATCACCGGAGGAATCTGGTCGGCAGAGGTCAGGGTTATTATGAAACTTATGCCCAGCGAGGATGCCAGCTGGCTCATCAGGTCGCAGAGAATCTTCCTGGTAGGAGGGTCGAGACCTATGAAAGGGCTCTCCATCACCAGCACCTGGGGCCGTTTGAGCAGGGCCCTCGCAATGGAGAACCGCCTGAGTTCACCGCTGGACAGGGTGATGATCTCTTTGGAAAGCAGCGGAGTGATGTTCAGGATATCGAACAGCCGTTGCCTCCAGAATAGATTACTTTGAGGTGTATCGTTTTGACAATCAGTCTCTGCATCAGCAGATTGCTCCTCAGAACCGTCAGGGGACGCAGGTTCAAGAAGACTTCCCGCCAGCGGCGCCGCCTCGCGTTCAAACGACTGCCAGCGCTGCTGATAGTAGTATTGTGTCTCGCTGGTGGAGTAGGCGTTGTCAAATTCCACGGTGCGGATGGCCCGGTACGATTCGTCGTCAAGATTGTGTCGCAGCGTCCCTTCCCGCAGGTAAAAGCCGCCCCGGATCATCTCCAGAAGGGTGCTCTTGCCGCTGCCGTTAGGGCCGATAAGGGCGATGTGCTCCCCTTCGCGCAATTCAAAATCGACCGGGGCCGACAGTCTGCGCAGCGGGTTGGATATAACCGCGCCCTTCAGCGAAATCAGAGTTTTGGAATTCATAGCCGTAAAATTACTATTTTTGCCGCTACATATGAAGAGACTTCTGATATTTGACTTGGACGGAACGCTGCTGAACACTATCGGAGGCATTGGCAGCGCCTGCAACGAGATGCTGGACCATTTTGGGTTGCCTGCCTGGGAACTTTCTGATTATGAGCGGTTTGTGGGCGACGGCAGCAGGATGTTGATAAAGCGCTCCCTTCCTGTCGAGAAGGCTGCGGACGATGCCTTTGTGGATTCTGCCCGGGATGTTTATCTGAAATACTATCGCGCGAATCTGGCTCGCGAGACCCGGCCCTATGAAGGGATGCCGGAATTGCTGGAGGAATTGCAGGACCGGGGAATAACCATTGCCGTGGCCTCCAACAAGTTTGACGACGGGGCAAAGATCCTGGTACCCCATTTTTATCCCGACATCCGCTGGGCGGCGGTGGAGGGACAGAAACCCGGCGGCCCCCTCAAGCCCGAACCCGGTATCATAGACGATGCCATCCGCAACAGCGGAGCGGCGGGTCTGGGCAGAGCCCAGATATTATACATTGGTGATTGTGAGGTAGATATCCAGAGCGCCGAGCGCTCCGCCCTGGATTACATTTTATGTACCTGGGGTTTCCGACGCCGTGCCGCGCTCGAAGCCGCAGGCGCCAAAACGCTGATAGACAATCCAAAAGAGCTACTATCTTTCATATGATAATAATCGCCAGCAGGCGATAGCGTAGGGCGTGTGGGCGGATTAGCAGAATAGCCAGCCCGAAGCGGCGGGGTTTGGGGCAGCGCCCCAGTATTATAAAGACCTGGGGTTTCCGCCGCCGTGCCGCACTCGAAGCCGCAGGCGCCAAGACGCTGATAGACACCCCCTCTGAACTTCTCGATTACCTGGGTTAGCAACTGCACCCCTTTAATAACTTGTTGATAATACTGTTTTGGTGCCGGTTCATAGAGCGCGGTATTATCCTAAATTTGCCGGAACATCACACATTTTTTTAATTTTCAATGAAGCAATCGTATATCGCGTTCTTAGTAACGGCGGCTTTAGCTGTGGGCGCACTTGCCCTGGCAAATACCGCTACCAGTTGTTCCCACAACACATCTTCAATAACCAAATACAAGGATCCTACGGCTTTTGGCCCCAACGAGTCTTTCAAGACCATCCAGAAGGGGTTCCAGAAGCCGGATGATATGAAGCTGGCGGTTTACTGGTACTGGGTCAACGACAATATCTCCAAAGAGGGTGTGGTCAAAGACCTGCAGGCAATGAAGTCGGTGGGAATCAACCGGGCATTCATAGGCAACGTTACCGCAGACCTCCCCTGGGGCGACATCCAGATATTCACCCCCGAATGGTGGGAAGTGATGCACACGGCCCTAAAGACAGCCTCTGAACTCGGAATAGAGATAGGTATCTTCAACTGCCCCGGCTGGAGTCAGTCGGGAGGCCCCTGGGTTAAGCCCGAGCAGAGTATGCGCTATCTGGACTGTGTGGACAAGACCATAGAGGCCGACGGCGGCAAGGTCACCGTGACCCTGGACAAGGTTGCCCCCGACGCGATGGCAGACGTAAAGGTGATAGCTTACCCCGCTATTGAATCCTCCAGCGTAAAGGCGACAGTAGTAAAGCAGAACGGCGAACGGAGCGAGACCCTCTTTGAGGGTGAGTCCGGTGAGAGTTACAAATCGCTGATAATCACCCCTAATGCCGGTACTGCTATAATTACCAAAGGTGAACTGCAGGCCAAATCGGGAGATTCGTGGGAGAAACTTCTGGATATTGACATCGACCGCAGCAACCCCAGCGTCAACGTGGGCTATCTCCCTTATGCACCGCTGGTTGTGGCTCTGCCAGAGACCGGTGCGCACACCTTCAGGCTGATTTTGGAGCAGCCCGGCACAGGGGTGCTCAACGTGGAACTCACCACCCGTGCAATGGTAGAGCGTTTTGCGGAGAAGACGCTGGGCAAGATGTTCCAGACTCCGCTGCCTATGTGGGATGCCTATATGTGGCCGGTGCAGCCCGAGGCGCCCCCGGCATCGTGCATCGATCCGGCAAAAGTCATTGACCTGACCGACAAGATGGACGGTGATGTGCTCAACTGGGATGCACCAAAAGGCCGCTGGACAATCTCCCGCCTTGCTATGCGCACTACCGGCCAGACCAACGCCCCCGCATCGCCCGAAGGGACCGGCCTGGAGATTGACAAGATGAGCAAGGAGCTCATACAATACCACTTTGACAACTTCATAGGCGAGATTCTGCGCCGCATCCCGGCAGACGACCGCAAGACATTCAAGGTTGTTGTGGAGGACAGCTACGAGACCGGAGGTATGGACTGGACAGATGATATGGCCGACAGTTTTGTTGAGAAATACGGTTACGATCCGACCCCTTATCTCCCTGTCCTCAGCGGTAAGGTTGTCTCCAGCCGTGACATCAGCGACCGGTTCCTCTGGGACCTGCGCCGCCTGATTGCCGACAGGGTCGCCTACGATTATGTGGCAGGTCTGCGCGAGGCCAGCCACAAAGTTGGACTGAGCACCTGGCTGGAGTGCTACGGCCACTGGGGCTTCCCCGGAGAGTTTTTGATGTACGGCGGCCAGAGCGACGAGGTAGCAGGCGAATTCTGGAGCGAGGGGTCGCTGGGTGATATCGAAAACCGCGCGGCTTCGTCCTGCGCGCACATCTACGGCAAGCGCAAGGTGTGGGCGGAGAGCTGCACCAGCGGCGGACCGGTGTTCAGCCGTTATCCCCGCATAATGAAGCAGCGTCTGGACCGCTTCTTTACAGAGGGCATCAACAGCACCCTGCTCCATCTCTATATCCAGCAGCCGTATGAGGACCGCAACCCAGGCGTGGACGCGTGGTTCGGTAACGAATTCAACCGCAAGAATATCTGGTTCAGCCATATGGATGTCTTCGGCCGATATATCAAGCGGTGCAACCTGATGCTGCAGCAGGGTCTTTATGTGGCAGATGCCGCATATTTCATTGGCGAAGATGCTCCAAAGATGACAGGAGTCACCGACCCTGCACTGCCGGACGGGTACTCTTTCGACTATATCAATGCGGAGGTGCTTATTCGCGACGCCGTTATGAAAGACGGGCGCCTGACGCTCCCCGACGGAATGAACTACGGGGTTCTGGTGCTGCCGCGCCAGCAGACGATGCGTCCCGAGGTCCTGGCCAGGATCAAGCAGCTGGTTTCCGACGGCCTTACAGTGCTGGGCCCAGCCCCTGAAGCCTCTCCGAGTCTGAAGGGCTATCCCGATGCCGACGACGAGGTCAGGAAACATGCGGGCGAACTCTGGGGTAGCAATCAGCGCCAGGCCGTTCAGTATGGCTTTGGCACCGTCTATGCCGACGGCGTCTCCATCGCCAAGGTGTTTGAGGAGAAGGGTATAGAACCCGATTTTCTGGTCAAGGACAATCCCGGCGCACAGATTAAGTTCATACACCGCCATCTGGACAAGGGTGACATCTATTTTGTCTCAAATCAGGCTGCGCTGCCCGTAGAATTCAATGCGGTCTTCCGCGTCAGCGGCCGCGCCCCGCAGTTGTGGAATCCGCTTACCGGAGAAATCCGCGCACTGCCGCAGTTTGAGGATAACGGCACATCTACCACCGTACTGCTGAAACTCCGCGACCTTGAGAGCTCTTTCGTGGTGTTCTGTGACCAGAAACCGGAAGGACGCGGCTACAAGGAGAACTATCCCTCCGAGACGGAGTTATGCGAACTTGCAGAAGGGTGGACAGTCACCTTTGATGCTGCCCGCCGCGGACCAGAAGGCAAGATCAGCTTTGACGCCTTGTTTGACTGGGCTGCCTCCGGAGACGACAGTATAAAATATTATTCGGGTGCGGCGCAGTACCGCAACCAGTTTGAAATCACCGACCTCCCCGATTCCGACATATATATCGACCTGGGTAATGTCATGGTTATGGCAAAGGTCAAGGTCAACGGCAAGGAGATGGGTGGCGCCTGGACCTCACCGTTCAGGGTGAATATCACAGATGCGCTCAAAAAGGGTATCAACACCGTTGAGGTAGAGGTAGTAAACAACTGGCAGAACCGCATCATTGGCGATATGCGCCTGCCGGAGAAAGACCGCAAGGTGTGGATGACCGTGAACCCCTGGAGCGCAGAGAGTCCCCTCCAGCCCTCCGGTCTGCTCGGCCCCGTAAAAATTATAGCTTACAGGTTGTAATAAAAAAAAACTATTTTACCTTTGCGGTAGAAACAACGTTTGAGATGGTTTTTTCGTTTGTACATACCCTCCATCATCATCACTTCCAGGTGGTTTAGGTTCGGCGTGTGCGAATTTTAAGTAATATGAGACTTGCCCGGACCTGTTCTGAGGCAAGTCTTTTTGTATAGATGTAGTTTTGAGCCCGAAGGGCGATGGTAAGTCCATCCCCCGAGGGGAGGGATTTAGGGTGGGGGATACGTTATAATAATAAGCTGGCGCGAGAGGGAAAGTTTCGCAAAGACTCGATCGTCGGCAAATAGTAAAACGGTATTTTGCGAAACGAGTGTATATGATAAGGATAGCAATTCAATCCAAAGGGCGTTTGAGCGAAGATTCGCTGGCGCTGATGCGTGAGGCTGGCATAAAGATAGATGAACTGAAGCGCAAGTTCCTGGCGAGGGCCGCCGGCTTCCCTCTGGAAGTGCTCTACCTGCGCGACGATGACATCCCCGGCGTAGTGGCCAGCGGCAGTGCCGACCTGGGCATTGTCGGTCTCAACGAGGTGGCAGAAACAGGGGCAGATGTGGTTGTGGTGCGCAATATGGGCTTCGGCGCCTGCCGCCTGTCGCTCGCCATTCCAAAGGATCAGGAATATACAGGACCGAAATTTTTCGAGGGGAAGCGCATCGCAACGTCCTATCCCAATGTACTTTCCAGGTGGCTCAGCGCAAATGGCGTGAAGGCCGACATCCGCAAGATTATGGGCTCTGTGGAGATTTCTCCCGCCGCCGGCATTGCGGATGCCATCTTTGATATAGTGTCGTCTGGCGGAACGCTGGTTTCCAACGGGCTTAAAGAGGTGGAGACTGTGCTCTCGAGTGAGGCGGTGCTCATTGCCCGTCACGGTCTGGAGGCTGAAAAGCAGGCGATTCTGGACAAGATGCTGTTCCGCTTTGATGCGGTGATGGAGAGCAGCGGGAAGAAGTATATCCTTATGAACATCCCCACCGACAAGGTTTCAGAGGCGGTTAAGATACTGCCGGCGATGCGTTCTCCCACCGTGATGCCGCTGGCGGCAGAGGGGTGGTGCTCGCTGCATTCCGTGGTGCTTGAGAGTGAGCTTTGGGACAAGATTGAGCGGCTCAAGGCTCTGGGTGCAGAGGGTATCCTGGTGCTTCACCTTGATAAAGTAATTGACTGATGGAAATAATAATCAATCCGGACAGAGAGCTGTGGCAGGGGCTCTGCAAACGCGCCGAGACGGATGACAGCGTGATCGAGGCCCGGGTACGTGCCATTCTGGAGCGTGTCCGCACCGGTGGTGATGCAGCTCTGGCCGATATTACCCGCGAGGTGGAGGGGCGGAATGTCTCTTCTTTCCGTGTGTCTGCGGCAGAGATTGCATCTGCGGCAGGGCAGGTGAGTGATGCCGTGAAGGGTGCCGTCGCACGGGCGGCTGCCAATATCCGCGCTTTCCATCAGGCACAGAAACCCGGTACGGTTGAGGTTGAGACAATGCCGGGTGTCCGCTGTATGCGTCGCAGCCTGCCGATCGAAAGGGTAGGCCTGTACATTCCCGGCGGCAGCGCCCCGCTGTTTTCTACCTTGCTGATGCTGGCAATCCCCGCAAAGATCGCGGGTTGTCGGCAGATTGTGCTCTGCACCCCTGCAGGGCGTGGCGGAAAGGTTGCGCCGGCGGTGCTCTACGCAGCGTCTGTCTGCGGGGTGGATAAGATATACTCGCTGGGGGGAGCGCAGGCAATCGCAGCTATGGCGTTCGGAACCGAAACCATCGCTCCGGTCAGCAAGATCTTCGGCCCCGGCAACCGCTATGTAACCAAAGCTAAGCAGCTGGTGACGGCCCTTGGGGTGGCTATAGATATGCCGGCGGGTCCGTCTGAGGTGATGGTACTCGCCGACGGCAGTGCCGATGTACGGTTCGTGGCCAGCGACCTGCTCTCGCAGGCCGAGCACGGTCCGGACAGCCAGGCCATACTGGTTTGCCGCAGCGAAGGGTTCGCATCGGATGTGGCAGCAGAGGTAAACCGCCAGCTGGCGCTGCTCCCCCGTCGCGACATTGCCGACAAGGCACTGGAGAACAGCAGGATAGTGGTGTTTACTGGCGAAACCGCATCGCGCGCACAAGCCATTGACTTCGCCAATGCGTACGCTTCAGAGCATCTCATCATATCGATGCGTGAGCCGTGGAAGGTGGCAGAGCGGATTACCGCGGCGGGCAGTGTGTTCATCGGCAACTACTCCCCGGAAAGCGCCGGTGACTACGCATCTGGTACCAATCACACCCTCCCTACTATGGGCCTTGCCCGCGCCTGGAGCGGAATCGGCCTGGACAGTTTCATGCACTCGATAACCTGCCAGGAACTCACCCGCGAAGGGCTCGAGTCACTGGGAGATACAATAACCACTATGGCAGAAGCAGAAGGTTTGGACGCTCACGCCGCCGCCGTCAGGTACCGGCTGGAGAACTGATGCGGGCGGGACAGGAAACCAAATAGATTTATGAAAGATATAAAAAAACTGGTCAGGGCTAATATAGCAGCGCTTACGCCGTACTCCACCGCTCGTGACGAGTACAAGGGCTCTCTCGGCATCTTGCTGGACGCCAACGAGAATCCTTATGACGCCCCGTATCCCTCCGCGGCCGGGCGGCCGGGCGGCACTTACGAAATAAACCGTTATCCGTCTACCTCCCTTAAGGAGGCGGTGCGTAGTAAAGTGGCTGCGCTCAAGGGAGTTACCCCTGAGCGGCTGTTCCTGGGCAACGGCAGTGACGAGGCCATAGACCTCTGCTACAGGGTATTCTGTGAGCCGGGCCGCGACAACGCCGTTATGATTGCCCCAAGCTACGGTATGTACAGTGTATGTGCCGATATCAACAATGTCGGGTGCCGGATGGTACTCCTGGAGCCAGAAACCTTCGCACTCCCCGTGGAGCGGCTGCTTGAACAGGTTGACGCTGATACAAAACTGATGTTCATCTGCTCGCCCAACAACCCTACGGGAAATGCGTTCGACGTGGCTGACATCGAGCTTCTTGCAGAGTCATTCAATGGTATCCTGGTTGTGGACGAGGCCTACATAGACTTTTCTTCAAAGCCGGGCGTGCTGCCGCTCATAGAGAAGTACGACAATATAATCGTGCTCCAGACCCTCTCCAAGGCGTGGGGCCTGGCCGGCCTGCGCATAGGCCTGGCGATGTCCAGTCCCTACATCATCTCGCTGTTCAGGCAGGTGAAATACCCGTACAACATCGGTACCGACACCCTTGCCCTCGCCCTGGACCGTCTCAAGGCAGATATCGCACCCCAGGTTGCAGAAATCATCTCGGAGCGCGAACGTCTTTCCTCCCTGCTGCCAGCTTTCAAGTGCGTGCGGAAGGTATATCCCTCCGATGCCAACTTCCTGCTGGTGAAGGTCGATGACCCGCACGGGCTCTATGCCGCGCTGATTGAAGGCGGACTGATTGTTCGCGACCGCAGCAGCGTGGCGCTCTGCGAGGGATGCCTGCGCATAACCATCGGCACCCCTTCTGAAAATATAAAACTGCTAAAAGCCATAGAGACGTATGAGTCTTAAGAAAGCATTATTTATAGATCGCGACGGTACCATCATAGTGGAACCGCAGCCCTCTGAGCAGGTCGATTCGTTCGAGAAGTTCGAATTCGTCCCCGGGGCCATTTCTGCCCTGAAGAGCATTGCCGGTCTCGGCTATGAACTGGTGCTGGCCACCAATCAGGACGGCCTCGGTACCGGATCTTTCCCCTTTGAAGATTTCATCGGGCCGCAGGAGCTGATGCTCCGCACGCTGCGCGGCGAGGGGGTCGTATTTGACGACATTCTCATAGATGACAGCTTCCCGGAAGATAACAGGCCCACCCGCAAGCCCGGTACCGGAATGTTCGGGAAGTATCTGTCAGGAGATTATGACCTGGCGGCCAGCTACGTGATAGGTGACCGCGCTACCGATATGCAGCTCGCCGCAAACCTCGGCTGCCGCGCTGTCCTGCTTAGCGTGTCTGGAGGACAACTGTCTGATACACAGTCTGATGCTGAAAATCGCTACCAGTGTCCGGGGGGGAGTGATTTCCATCAAATTACTGACAGCCAGGTAGATATCCTCCAGGCTAAATCCTGGGCTGAGATTGCCGAGTTCCTGCGCCGCGGAGTGCGCTGCGCCGCAATTGAGCGCAACACCCGCGAGACGCAGATCAAGGTCACCGTAGACTTGGACGGCCGTCTGGAGAGCCATATTTCCACCGGCCTCAACTTCTTTGACCATATGCTGGACCAGATTGCACATCACTCCGGCATAAGCCTTCAGATTGAGGCCAAAGGTGACCTTCAGGTAGATGAACACCACACTATGGAAGATGTGGCAATAGCCTTTGGAGGGGCCCTGCAGCAGGCTCTGGGCAGCAAACGCGGCATAGGCCGCTACGGTTTTGCCCTGCCGATGGACGAGTGCGAGGCTATGGTTCTTATGGACCTCGGCGGCAGGATAGACTTCTTTTGGGATGTCCCCTTCACCCGCGAATATGTGGGTGATACCCCGACCGAGATGTTCCGCCACTTCTATAAGTCGCTGTGCGAGGCGATGCAGTGCAACCTGCACATCCGCGCCCGCGGCGAGAACAACCATCATCTGGCCGAGGCGGTGTTCAAGGCGTTTGCCCGCGCCCTGCGTCAGGCTGTCGCCTGCAACCCCTTCGACTACGAACTCCCCAGCAGCAAAGGCCTGTTATGATTGGAGTACGTAGTGCGATGGTAAGTCCCTTCCCCGAGGGAAGGGATTTAGGGATGGGGACACGTTATAAGCAATGTGCGGGAGGAAGAAGTTTCGCAAGCTTCCAAATGCACATAAGAACAAATACAGTTACTTGCGAAACTTGTGTATGATTGCTATTGTAGATTACGATGCCGGGAATATCCGGTCTGTATTGAATGCGCTGGGTCGCGTCGGGGCGTCGGACTTTGTGCTGACAGCAAATCGCAGCCAGTTGCGCAAGGCGTCTCACGTGATACTGCCCGGAGTTGGAGAGGCTTCTTGCGCAATGCAGGCTTTACGCGATGCCGGCCTGTCCGATTTCATACCTACTCTTGAGCAGCCCGTGCTTGGTATATGTGTCGGGGCGCAGCTTATGTGTGCCGGCAGCGAGGAGGGCGATACACGTTGTATGGGCATCTTCTCCGCCGAGGTGCGCCGCTTCAGGGAAACCCGGGCGGAAAAAGTTCCCCATATGGGCTGGAACAGCCTGCGGGAGCCTGAAGCCGGGGCAAATGGTTTCTGCTCGCCGCTGTTTGCCGGCCTCAAGCAGGGCGAGTACGTCTATTTTGTACACTCATACTACCCCGAGGTCTGTGCCGATACCATCGCCATCAGCAATCACGGCATCGACTTCAGTGCTGCACTGGGCCGCGACAATTTTTACGCCTGCCAGTTCCACCCCGAAAAGAGTGGTGCTGCGGGCGAACGGATCCTGAAGAATTTCCTCGCGTTATGATTGAAATTATTCCTGCAATAGATATCATTGAAGGTCGCTGCGTACGCCTCTCTGAGGGTGATTATGAGCGCAGGACAAGCTACGACGCGCAGCCGCTGGATATGGCAAAGTCTTACGAACAGGCGGGCGTCAGACGCCTGCATCTGGTCGACCTTGACGGGGCGAAGGCGGCCGGTCCGCAGAACCTCGCCACCCTGGAGCAGATTGCAACCCGCACAAACCTGGAAATAGAGTTCGGCGGTGGCATCAAGAGCACCGATGCCCTGCAGGCTGTCTTTGATTACGGCGCGACATACGCCATTGCGGGCAGCGTGGCGGCACGTCAGCCAGAGCTGTTCGACCTCTGGCTGACCTCTTACGGCCCGGACAAGATGATTCTCGGTGCCGATCTCCATAACGGCAAGGTGGCCGTCAACGGCTGGAAGGAGGAGATGGACCTGACCATTGACGACCTTATAGAGCGTTTTGCCCCGGTCACCCAGATAATATGCACAGACATCTCCAAGGACGGAATGCTGCAGGGGCCGGCATTCGAACTCTACAAAGACCTGCAGGGCCGTTACGACAAGATAGATTTCACCGTTTCGGGCGGCATCAGTTCGATGGCTGATATTGAGCGGCTGAACGAGGAGGGTCTTCGAAGAGTTATAGTTGGGAAAGCTATATATGAGAACAGAATCACATTGAAAGATATTGAGAAATTTGGAGCCCGATAGGGCGATAGTAAGTCCCTCCCTCGAGGGGAGGGATTTATGGAGGGGGATACGTTATAGCAGAATGTGCGGAGGGTATAGGTAGAATAAATGATAAGGTAGAAAAATGGTAAAACATTTGAATTTGTATCACGTTAATAAAGGGGTGCGATGGTTGCAAAACGCATAATTCCCTGTCTTGATGTCAAGGACGGCCGCACCGTGAAAGGTATTCACTTTGTGGGGCTGCGCGATATGGGCGATGCCGTAGAACTTGGCTCGCGGTATGCCGCAGAGGGGGCCGACGAGTTGGTATATCTTGACATCAGCGCCTCGGCAGAGGGCAGAAAGACCTTTTGCGGCCTGGTCAGCAGGGTGGCGGAACAGATCAACATTCCGTTCACCGTGGGCGGCGGCATATCCACCATCGACGATGCCGCTCGCCTGCTGGACGCCGGTGCCGATAAAATCAGCGTCAACACCGCAGCCATCAGCAATCCCGGCCTGATAGACGCCATTGCCGGCAAATACGGTTCGCAGTTCGTGGTGATTGCGATTGATGCAAGGGTGGTGGACGGCCGTTGGATGGCTACGACCCACGGCGGCCGGGTGGCCACCGACCGCGAACTTTTCGACTGGGCCCGGGAAGCTCAGGTGCGTGGGGCGGGGGAGCTGCTCTTCACCTCTATGGATCACGACGGCACCCGCGACGGCTATCCCTGCGAGACATACGCAGCCCTGGCGGAGTCGCTGTCCATTCCAATCATAGCGTCTGGCGGCGCCGGCTGCATACAACATATTGCGGACGTGCTTACCGCAGGCAAGGCCGATGCCGCGCTGGCGGCATCCATCTTCCACAGCGGTGAGATCCCCATCCCTGTGCTCAAACAAGAGTTAAGAAAACAAAATATACCTGTAAGATTATGACATTCAGTGATTTCAAGTTGGAAAAATGCGCCGATGGACTGCTGCCGGCAATTATCCAGGATGCCGACACCCTGAAGGTGCTGATGCTGGGCTATATGACCCAGGAGGCCTTTGAGAAGACTCAGGCTACCGGGCTGGTGACTTTCTTCAGCCGTTCCCGGCAGTGTCTCTGGACCAAGGGTGAATCCAGCGGCAACTATCTTCACGTAGTGGATATGTATGCCGATTGCGATGCCGATACCCTGCTGATCAAGGCGCATCCAGACGGCCCTACCTGCCACCGCGGCACCACCGCCTGCTTCGACACCCGCGAAAACGAGGGCTTTCTCGGTACCCTGCAGGCCTGCATCCAGCAGCGCCATCGCGATATGCCGGAGGGGAGCTACACCACTCACCTGTTCAACAAAGGTGTCAACAAGATTGCCCAGAAGGTGGGTGAAGAGGCTGTTGAGACGGTGATTGAGGCCATCGACGGCAACAAGGAGCGCTTCCTCTACGAGGCCGGCGACCTGGTTTATCACCTGATGGTACTATGCGAGCAGATGGGCTTCTCCATCAAGGATCTGGAAGAAGAGCTTGCACTCCGTCATAAATAATTTATGAAAAACCTCTGGGGTTCGGTAAAGACGGCCCTCCCGGATGCGGCAAAGATATGCCTGTGGATGATTGAGATCACCGCAGGTGTGTCGTTTGTCATCTTCCTGCTAAAGTATTTTGGCGTCCTGGAGTGGCTGTCGGTCTATCTGGAACCTCTTTTCAAGCACCTGGGGCTTCCCGGGGCCGCTTCGCTGGCGTGGGTGTCGGGCTACTTTGTGAACTGCTACAGCTCCATCGCGGCGGGGGTCACGATGGGTCTGGATGCGCGTCAGATGACTATCCTGGCGGTGATGGCTCTCTGCGCCCATAATATGCCGGTTGAGGTGACCATTCAGAAGAAGACCGGCACCAGCGCGGCGCTTTTGATTATCCTCCGGACCTGCGTCTCTATCCTGATGGGCTTCCTGCTCAACCTGCTGCTTCCGGAGACTGGTTCCGCTGCCGTCGCGTCGGCTGCCGCCGCACCATCATCAGAGCCGTTTCGGTCGCAATTACTCGGGTGGTTTACAGGTATGCTGAAGCTCGCATTCAAGATGACCTGTATAATCTTCTCTCTGAGCATCCTGCAGCAGATCCTGAAGGATTCGGGTGCCATCAAGCCGATTTCCAGGGCGCTTTCCCCGCTGATGAAGGTGTTTGGCCTGCCCGTCAAGTGTGCGTTTTTCTGGCTGGTAGCCAATGTGATAGGGCTGGCCTACGGGGGTGCGGCTATGATGCAGGAGGCTCAGAGCGGCCGTCTGTCGCGCCGCGACATCGACCTCGTCAATCTGCACGTGGGCATCTCCCACAGCAACCTGGAGGATCTTCTCCTGTTTTCGCTGGCCGGCGGCATCTGGTGGGTCATACTGTTCTCCCGCTGGATCATGTCCACTGTCATCGTCTGGACCGCACGGGGGGTGTATGCCCTCTGTCGGGATTGATTGCCATATCATTTCTCTCCCGTGTACATCCGGCAGATGCCCAGGGTGAAAGCCTTGTGGCGGACATTATTATAGCCGCAATCCTGCATGGTGGATGTCCATTGCCTGCGACCGGGAAATTTGAGCACCGAGGCCGGAAGATAGTTGTAGGCTGCCTTGTCACCGGAGATACGTCCGCCGATACCGGGCAGTATCCGGGTGAAATACAGATTGTAGAGCCGGCGGATTATGCTGTTGGAGGGCAGGCTCAGCTCCAGTATCACCAGCCGGCCTCCGGGGCGCAGCACTCGGAGGAACTCCTTCAGAGCCAGCTCCCTGTGCTCAAAATTACGGATTCCGAAGGCTATGGTCACACAGTCAAAACTGCTGTCGGGCCAGGGGAGGCTCTCGCAGTTGCCCTGCTTGGTGATGATTTGCCCTTCCAGATTGTTGCCGGCTACTTTCTGCCTCATCACGGCTAGCATATTCTCCGACAGGTCCACGCCAGTGACCAAGGTGAGTGGATTTGCGGCCTTGGCTATCGCTATGGCAAAGTCGCCTGTGCCGCAGGCTGCGTCCAGGATGGTTTGCGGGTGGTCTTTCTCTACCACCTGCCGTATAGCCCGTCTGCGCCAGCAACGGTCTATTCCCAGCGACATGAGGTGATTGAGGCGGTCGTAGTCACCTGCAATCGAATCGAACATCTGTTCTATTTTCCCGGCCTTGGGTCCGTCCATTGTATAAATCATATCGGATAAATATTCGCCCCGGTGAAATCTATCAGGTCCTGAGGGTCGATTTTTATCTGGAGACCGCGGACGCCGGCGCTTACGTAGATGTGGTCGTATAGCAGGGCAGATTCATATATGAACGTCGGCAGTTGTTTTTTCATTCCGATGGGGGAGCATCCGCCGCGTATGTAGCCAGTCTCGGGCAGCAGTTCTTTCATATGGATCATCGCGCACGACTTGTTGCCGGAGATTTTTGCGGCAATCTTGAGATCCACCTCCATATCACCGGGCATTACGCACACAAACAGGCCGTTACGGTCACCGCGCAGCACCAGCGTCTTGAACACAGCCTCTATGGGTTCGCCAAGCTGTGCTGCCACATGAGCGGCCGCGAGGTCGTTCTCGTCAACTTCATACGGAATCAGCTCATACTCCACGTGCGCAGCATCCAGGAGCCTGGCCGCATTGGTCTTTTGTATATGTTGTTTATCAGGCATGCCGCTGACTTTTTTCTCCCAGGACGCACCAGCGAACAAATGGGATGCGGCGGATGATTTCGTAAATCAGGGGGGAGAGGGTGAATACGGCTGCGGCCAGAATCAGGTACATTGCCACCGGCGGCAGTTGCGTATATTGCTTCATCATATAGCCCAGGCTTGCGATCACCAGATAGTGGACGATGTATATGCCGTAACTGCTGCGAGTCATATATCCTGCGAACTTTCCGGTGCGGTCGAATTTGGCATTGAACCAGCCCATAAGTCCCAGACACGCCAGCCAACCGTAGAGGCAGTTGAGCGGGCTGCCGAGATATTGGGGGGAGGTATTGTCCTGTCCGAAGGTCGTGACGACAAGCACCACGCCGGCCGCACACGCAGCGATCAGTAGCGGAATCCAGGCGTTCTTGACGTGTTTCTGAACAGAATCGTGAGAAAATACAAAGTATCCCATCAGGAAAGGCACCATATAGAATACAGGTTTGTACAGATTCAAGAGGCCGTCCGGTGACTCGGGGCGGGGATTCTTAATCAGAGTCTGTTCGCCAAGCCAGAACAGTACACCCAGCAGCAATATAGGGACGATACGTGCCTTACTGCCGTTATCACCTCCGAAAAACCTGCCGCAGGCGTTCCACAGGCGGTCTTTGCTGTCGATGGCCCGGATCAGCAGAAGCAGGGCGGAGAGCACCCACAGCACTTGGATGAACCACAGCGGACCGGTACCGCTTACAGCCCACATCAGGTACTTTGCAACTGCGTTCATTTCAACAAACATACCCTCCCTTGCCGCCACTGCGGTGTTGAAATATCCCGTCATCCAATGGAACACAAACAGGCCTATCGTGCCGGGAACCAGCAACTTGCGGGTACGGGCAGAGAACCACTTCCCCTCCGGTTGTTTCTGCAATGCATATCTGGCGCTTATACCGGCCAGCAAGAACAGCAGCGGCATGAACCACGGATAGAGGATATACAGTACGATATCCTGGTACTGCTTATACTCCGGATACTCGCCAAAGCCGCCTATGCCTCCAAAGACACCTTTGTTGTTGTAGAAATATATGACGTGGTAGAACAATACCAGCAGGACAGTCACCCAGCGCAGGTTGTCGATCCAATGCTTTCTCATTTCTGAAGTCCCTCCATTGCCTGGTCTATGACTGCCTGGAAGACCTCTGTCTTGAGCAGCGCCATGCCTTTCTGGTCGCCCAGCACCAGCAGCGCGTCGCCCGGTTTGATATCGTAAAGCTTGCGGGCGTCGCGCGGAATCACTATCTGCCCTTTGTCTCCCACCTTCACAACTCCGAAGATGTATTTGCCGTCCTTCTCTTGCATAAACTCATTATTTGTTAGTAATTTCATACAAATATAACTTTTCTTACAAATCAAACAAAATTAATTAGGGATAATTATGCATTCTCACTACCTTTGATAAACCCAAGTACCAGGCTATGAAAAAGAATCTCTTTGCCATAATGGCGTTTATGATGGTCTCCACGGTTATTTCTGCACAGGAATACCCGGTTGCCGGAGCCGATGAGAAGACCCCCTCCAAGGCGGAATACTTCACTTGGATGAGCCATACCAACGAAGGTCCCAGTGAGGAGCAGACCTATGCCGAGCTGGACTTTTTCCAGTGGCTTTATGATACTTACGGGATGGAACTGGATATATTTGCCTTCGATGCCGGGATGCTGGACGGGCGTCATTTCTACGGTTCGACCCGCTCCGAACGCTTTAAAAAGCAATATCCCCACGGTCTCGCCCCCATCCGCGACAAGGCGGCAGGTTTCGGGGCAAGCCTGGGTGTATGGGGTGGCCCCGACGGTTTCGGCGATACCCCTGAGGAGGCTGCGGAGAGAATGGATATGGTGTGGGAATTCGTGCGCGATTACAATCTGGGACTCTTCAAAATGGATGGCGTTTGCGGCCCGCTCCGCCCGTCTAAGTACGACTATTTTGAGCAGATGATGGCCAGGGTGCGCGAACTTCGTCCCGACTTTGTGCTGCTTAACCACCGCCTCAAACTTGGCCCCGGCACCAAATACTCCACTACCTATCTGCTGGGAGGCGATGAGACCTATATTGACGTCTTTATGACCAATACTATGACAGCGCCCCACCATCGCGGTCAGGCCATCTCGCGCAAGGCGCCGGAGAATCTCACCCGCCTGACGGAGGATCACGGTGTCTGCCTCTCTTCCTGTCTGGATTACTGGGAGGATGACCTGATTCTGCAGGCATTCGGGAGGGAACTTATAA
>CAMKTW010000010.1 GCA_946415795.1 uncultured Bacteroidales bacterium | reverse complement strand
ATACTTCCCCTACATTCAAGGTGCTGGAAGAGGGTGCCACCTCTTCTGCTAAGGAGGAGCTGGGCCAGCTGGCCGCTCGCCAGTACAAGTTTATCCAGAGTCTTGAGGCGGCTCTGGTGCGCATCGAGAACAAGACCTACGGCATCTGCCGCGAAACCGGCAAGCTTATCCCCAAGGAGCGCCTGCGCCTGGTGCCTCACGCCACCCTTTCGGTAGAGGCTAAAAACAAGCGTTAATGAAGATTTCCAAAGGGACCCGCCTGACGATTTTTGTGGTCGCCCTGCTAGTCATTGACCAGGTCATCAAGATCTTGGTCAAATCTAATATGACCCTGGGGCAGAGTATCCCTGTGTTTGGCACCTGGTTCCGGATCCATTTCATAGAGAATATGGGGATGGCGTTCGGGATGAGTTTCGGGGGCGGTATCGGCAAGTTGCTGCTCACAATCTTCAGGATAATCCTCGGGACTGCCATAATATTTTACATCCGTGCGCTCCTCAAGAAGCCCGACACGCCCACGGGTGTGCTGTATGGCCTTGCGGCGATTATGTGCGGAGCCTTTGGCAATATCATAGATTCTCTTTTTTACGGCTTGATTTTCACCGAGAGTACATATACCCAGGTTGCGACGATGTTCCCCGAGGGGGGCGGTTATGCGGGATTGTTTTTCGGCAAGGTTGTGGATATGTTTTACTTTCCGATTATCGACACCACATTCCCCGACTGGATGCCCCTGGTCGGCGGCAAGCCTTTCCGCTTCTTTGATGCCATCTTCAATTTTGCAGATTCCTGCATCACCGTGGGTGCAATCTATCTGCTGTTATTCCAGTGGAAGTATTTCAGCAAGTCTTCTGGAAAGGCGCCTGCAAAGAAGTAGCTGCCACTTTAACTCGCGGACGCTACATCGCTGGGCTCCGCATTCCCTGGTATAGAACGATCGCCAGATTAAGTATTCCATATTCCGAAACGTTCCGCCATATCTCAAACTGTAATTCTGTATCCGCAGCGTCTGCGAATATGCCATATAATGTAATGTCGCGCCACTTTGACGACGCTGAGAGGTCAGAATGCCTGGCAGCGTCAGCGGAACAGGCTCAAGAGCACCTCCAGTGCAGATAGTCCGACGCTAGATCATCGGGTTGCACGTTCATCTACTGTTCCTTAAACAGTGGCTGGTACGCCGACTTCCTGCTGGAAATATTATTGTTTCTATGCAGGCAGATTGGGGGATTCTTTCTTGTTTTTTAGTGATTGTTGAATATCTTTGAAATAGAACTGTTATTTATCTGAACAGGCCACTATGCCTGTCGGTAGTAGTTTCCTTAAAGATAAGATGAAAAAAACTATGAAAAACCCGTTGTTGATATTCACAACTGTCGCAGCCGCCCTTATTTGCAGCTGCGCCCCCAAAGATAAGTCGCTCCCCCGCTGCAAGGCGACGCCGCAGCAGGCGGATGCTTTCGAGGCCTGGTTTGACGCTGAGGCGGAGGCGGGCCAGACAATCCACAGCGCTATGGTGCTGCAGAACGGCCAGGTGATCCTGGAGCGCTGGATAGAGCCTAATGCCCCCGACAGCGCCCACGTGATGCACTCGGTGAGCAAGACCTTCACATCTATGGCAATCGGCTTTGCAATAGAGGAGGGGAGGATTACGCTGGACGACCGCCTGGCGGATTTCTTTCCCGACCTTGTGCCAGAAGATGCCGGCGATAACCTGAGGACCATTACCGTGCGCGACCTCCTTACAATGAGCTGCGGCCACGGGCAGGAGCATACCGACGAAATCCGTTACGGAGAGGATGAGGACTGGGTCGCCCGGTTTATGAGTTTTCCGGTGGATCGCGTGCCTGGTACTTTTTTCTGCTACAACACCATCGGCACCTATATGCTATCTGCAATTATCACCAAGGTTACCGGCGAGAAAATGGTGGACTATCTTGAGCCCCGCCTCTGGCAGCCGCTTGGTATTGAGAAGCCTTATTGGAAGGAGTGTCCGATGGGTATCAACTATGGCGGATGGGGGCTTTATCTGAAGACCGAGGATATGGCCAAGCTGGGTCAGACTCTGCTCTCCGGCGGCAAATACAAAGGCCGGCAGGTAATTCCCGCAAACTGGGTGGCAGAGGCTACCAAAGCCCAGATAGACAACTGTCCAGAGGACTTTGATCCGGAAAACGACCCTAATCCCGACTGGCATCAGGGCTACTGCTACCAGATGTGGCGCTGCCGCCACAACGCCGTGCGTGCCGACGGTGCCTATGGCCAGTATATCATAGTAATTCCGGAAAAGGACGCCGTGATTGCCATCACCGCCGAGGTCAGCAATATGCAGACAGAGCTCGCCCTCGTCTGGGACTACCTGCTGCCGGTGCTGTAGGGATAATTTTTCTAGGATACTTAGCGGGATTGTGCTCGCTCTGCGGGCTGTACATTCCCTCGCGGAGCTCGGGATTGTGCTCGGCGCTGATGCGCCTGCGCATTCCCTCAAACGCTCGCCGCTGGGGCTCTTGCAAAGAATGGGGCGATGGAAGTCACGAGCAATGCTCGTGGCTTCTTTTCTGTGAACGGCTGCCACTCGGAAAGCTCAGCTTTAAACCTCTCCGGGATTGTGCTCGGCGCTAGCGCGCCTGCGCATTCCCTCCCCCGCCTGCGGCGGGGGCTTGCCAAACCGTCATAAAAATAGCGCAATCGAGCAAGCTCGTTGCGCTATTTTTCTTCCGCTTTGGCGGAGAGGGAGGGATTCGAACCCCCGGAACGTCGCCGTTCAACAGTTTTCAAGACTGCCGTAATCGACCACTCTACCACCTCTCCTTGCCCATTTATCTAACGGGACTGCAAATATATGAAATTTATTTGACCAAACGAAAGTGATTTTTGAGAATCGATATTATATCTTTGCAAAAAGCAAGAACTATGAAAAGACTCATTACCGCCATTTTTATTCTCGCAACCTGCGCGGCTCAAGCCCAGGAGATTAATCCGATTGCCACTATATCGCAGCAGCCCGGCTGGTGTACTATCATTCACCGATGGGGATTCATCGGGGATTCCCTTTGCAGCGGAGAGCACGAATACGCCAGGGAGGACGGCTCCACCGTCTGGCACGATGTATATGAATATTCCTGGGGCCAGCGTATCGTGGCCGCGATTGGCGGCGCCGTTGGATATAATTTCTCCCAGGGTGGAGAAACGGCCAGGGGATGGATAGAGGATTTCTGGGACTACCCTCTGAACCGCAATGCCGACATCAGCGCCAAGGCGCATCCCTGCCAGGCGTATATCATTGCATTGGGATGCAATGACCGGAACGGTTTCGAGGCCGGAGATGCATATAAGGACATCAATCTGGATGATTATAAAAAGAATGCGGAGACCTTTATAGGTTATTATGGCGGCATAATCCAGCGCGTCAAGAGTCTGCAGCCGCGTGCACGTTTCTTTGTGGTGACGCTGCCCACCCTCTACGGCAAGGAGGAGTTCAGCACAGAAATCCGCAAGATGCCGGAAATCTTTGACAATGTTTACCTGATTGACCTGGAGAAGTACGGGCAGGATTTCAATGACCCGCAGCTAAAGGAGCGCTATTTTGAAAAGGGGCATATGAACGCCGCCGGCTATCAGCTGATGGCCTGGACATTTATGACCTACATCAACTGGATAATTGAGAACAACCTTAAGGATTTCTCAGATATCAGTCTTGTGAAGTAGGACGCCGGCTATTTCCTTACGATTTCGATGTCGGTGACATCCTTACGGTTGATTGTGAGGATGTTGTCGCAGTCATTCCAGGTGCCGAAACTCCAGGCGGATTTGGCCAGGGGCTTGCCGCCGGAAAGTACCTTCGGTCTGAAGGAAAGCTTGATCCGTTCGGTACCGTCGGCCTCCATTGCGGTGTATTTGACGCTGCCTGGGCCGTATTGCACGTCTTTAAGCATACAACTGGTGCTGAAGATATGGTCGGTGCCTTCAGGAATAATCTCCGGAAAGGCCACCATACCCTCGAAGAAATGCGGCAGATAATCGAAATAACTGTCGGAATACCATACACCTGCCCATTCCATACCGGTAGAGTTGACGGCGATATTGCCCTTGGAAGTATGGTTGTATGCCGAATATTCGGCAAGGGCCAGGGTGGCGAGAGCCTCGTTCTTTGCCTGCTCGCAGCCCGTCTCGCGAGCCCAGCGGGCCAGCACGGAGCCGTAGCGCGCAGTATGGCTGCCCATATCGTAATAGCAGGCATCCTGCTCTTTAATGCTGACACCGCCATAATTCACGACGCCCCCGAAACGCCCTTTGACAAGGGCAAGCAGGTCCAGTACAATCTGCTTGTAATCTTTGCAGGCATCCGGATTACCCAACAGATACCTGGCAGTTTCCATAGGGGAGAACTGGTTTATATTGGTCGGATGGTTGCTTCTGATATCCTCGAAGTAGCCGGACCAGTAGTCTGTTTTCATGGGATATTCCATTATCCAGTCGAACACCAGGTCCCGCTTTGCCTTGACTTGGGCCATATCCAGGGACATATCGCTGGCGAGAATCTTGTCGAAGAATTCCACCACGAAGATCATGTTGGCAGTGTAGGGATCTTCCACTTCGCCGGTGCGCATATTCAGCCTGAACGGAAGTGGAGATGCCTTGTCGCTGCCCTCTTTGATATTAGCCATAAGCAACTCTGCGATATGCTCTGCAATCGCAGAGTACTTCTGCTCTGCGCTGTATTCGGCATAATCCATATATGCAATGCCCACCATTGCGGCCTTGTCCGGCTCCAGCAGTTCGTCCATATAGATCCCGTCGGGGTCTTCGTTATCTTGCGTGCGGACCATTCCCGGCCATGCCCAGTCGCCGGGCGTGGGGAACATCAGCATCCTGTCCAGCAGTTTCTTTACGGGCACCAGCGCCCTTATGTCGCCTGTATAAGGATAATAATAGCGGAACAGTTTCATCGCAAAATATGCGTTGCCGCCCTGGTTGTTGGGATACAGGTTGCCGCCCCAGATGCGGTCTTGGGTCAGCAGTTCGGGAAAGACCATACGCTCTATCTCGTAAGAAGCGGTCACAAGATAGCCAGCAAGCAAGCCTTCCCCGGTTTTCACCAGCGGACCGTCCATCAAGAAGTTCATAGACCAGACCATAAGGCTGTCATAGTCCAGCCATGGCTGCATCCAGCCGTCTTTTACTTTAAAATAGTGCTCGAAAAAGCTATGCTCAAAATCTGAAAAGTCAGGCCCAGGGAGGCCTTGCGCGTTGTAGCTACGAATCCTGGGGGTCATCACTGGGGCATGGGAGACCGGCCTGCAGCCTGCCAGGGCAAGTATGCAGACAAGCGGAATCAAAAACCTTTTCATATTGCCTATTCTTTCACGATTTCTATATCGGTAACATCTTTGCGGTTGATTGTGAGGATGTTGTCGCAATCATTCCAGGTGCCGAAACTCCAGGCGGATTTGGCTAGGGGCTTGCCGCCGGAGAGGACTTTGGGTCTGAAAGAAAGCTTGATCCGTTCGGTACCGTCAGGCTCTATTGCAGTGTATTTTATGCTGCCCGGGGCGTATTCCACATCCTTTAGCATACAGGTAGTGCTGAATATGTGGTCGGTGCCATCCGGGATAATTTCCGGCCAGGCGGCCATACCCTCGAAGAAGTGGGGCAGATAGTCGAAATAGCTGTCGGAATACCAGATAGGGTACCATTCTATTCCTACGGAATTAACGGATATATTCCCTTTGGAGGTGTGATTGTATGCAGAATATTCAGAGAGAGCCAGGGTGGCGAGAGCCTCGTTTTTGGCCTGTTCGCAGCCAGTCTCGCGTGCCCATCTGGCCAGAACCGAGCCGTAGCGTGCAGTGTGGCTGCTCATCTCAAGGAAGCAGTCGTCCTGCTCGCAGATGCTGACTCCGCCAAAACGCACGGTGCCTCCAAAGCGGCCCTTTACAAAGGCCAGGAGATCCAGGACAACTTGTTTGTAGTCCTTGCAGGTTTCCGGATGGTTAAGCAGATACCTTGCGGTTTCCATCGGGGCAAACTGGTTCATATTGGTCAGGCACTCGCTGTCGATATCCTCGAAATAGCCGGACCAGAGGCCGTTTTTCACAGGATTATCCATTATCCAGTTGAAGACCATATCTCTCTTGGCCTGAACCTGGGTCTTGTCCAGGGATGTTTCGCCGTCAAGAAACTTGTCCAGGAATTCCACTACGAAAATCATATCGGACGAATAGGCATCCTCCGTCTCTCCGGTGCGCATATTCACCCTGAAGGGCAGGGGAGATTCTTTGTCGGACCCCTCCTGGATGTTCTTTAAGAGCAATTCGGCAATATGCTCACCCATCGCCTTGTATTTCTCCTCGCCGGTATAGCGCGCATAATCCATAAAGGCTACGCCAACCATCGCGGCTTTGTCCGGCTCGAGCCTTTCGTCCAGATAGATTCCGTCAGGGTCGTCGTTGTCCTGGGTGCGGACCATTCCCGGCCACGCCCAGTCGTCGGGAGTGATGAACATCAGCATCCTGTCCAAAAAGTCTTTCACGGGAACCAGCGCCCGGATGTCTCCGGTATATGGATAGTAATAGCGGAAAAGCTTCATCGCAAAATAGACATTGCTCCCCTGATTGTTGACTACACGGCGCTCGCGGTAAATCCGGTCTTCAGGCAGGACGTCAACATAAGCGCCTCTGTAGGTGCCGAAAGAAGATGTCACGATGTAACCCGGAAGCAGGCCTTCGGGCATATCGAACAGCGGGCCGTCTATCAGGAAATTCATAGACCAGACCATCAGGCTGTCGTAGTTCAGCCAGGGCTGCAGCCACCCGTCCTTGACGACAACTTCGTGGTCAAGAATGGTTTGATGGCCCCTGCTGTGTTCAGGTCCGGGAAGTCCCTGAGAATTGTAAACGGGAATCCTGGGGACCATCATCGTAGATGTGTTTGAGCCCTGTTTGCATCCTGCCAGAAAAAGGGCGCAGGAAAGGGCAATCATAAGACTGGATACTCTCATCATATTGGATTTGCTGTTGGTACACAAAGATACAAATAATTAAAATCACTGGTACAATGTGGGCAGGAGTTATCCGCAAACGGACATATCATTGCGGATCAATACGGCAGCGCCTTGAGGTGGCGGCGGACCACATCCAGGATACGGCGGCAGCTCGACGGGTTGTTGGCGGCGATGACCATAGAGGGTACGCTCAGGGAGGGGAGGCCAGTGTCAAAACTGCACACCGCGCCGCCGGCCTCTGTAAGGATAAGTGTGGCGGCGGCATAGTCCCACGGCATCAGTCGAAGTTCAAAATAAAGGTCGGCATAGCCGGACGCCATAAGGCACAGCTCTACGGCAGCGGAGCCGGTACGCCGCACATCGTTGCAGTCCAGGTAGATGTCATAGATGATATCGCTGCAATACTTTGCCCACTCTTTGTGATAGGTGCTCATTGCGGTGAACAGGAGTCCGTTCTCATAAGAGCGGTCAGAAACGTGGATGGGTTTACCGTTGCAATATGCTCCGCAGCCCTTTTCAGCCCAGTAGAGCTCTCCCCGCCAGGGGCTGTAAATCACACCCATATACTGCTCTCCGTTGCGCACGAGCGCCACGCTTATGCAGCAATTCTCGTTGCCGCGGGCGTAATTGGCCGTGCCGTCTATCGGGTCGATGATCCATACATATTCGTGCCCGGCGATGTCTTTCAAGTCCTCTTCTTCGCATAGGAAACCGCTGCCGGGCAATAGCGCCGACAGCCGTCCGGTCAGGAAATCCTGCACCGCCAGGTCGGATGATGTCACCAGGTTCTCACGCGAACCCTTGTCGTGGACCTCAAACCCTGAGCGCACCATAAGCGTCGAGGCCTCCTTGACCACATCAATGATATTCTCTATTCTGATTTCCATAACACCGCGTAAGGTAAACAACCTTTTTCATTCCGCAAAAAATCGAATCGCAAATAATTAACGTATCTTTGCAAATTGAAGCTATGGAAAACACTATAAATGAAGACCGCAAGTGGAAGGTGCTTGAGAGCGAGTATCTGATACGCAGGCCGTGGCTGACGGCCCGCAGGGACAGGGCGGAACTCCCGGACGGACGCATCAACAATGAGTATTATGTGCTGGAATATCCCGACTGGGTAAACATAATAGCCGTGACGGAAGATGGTTACATAGTGCTTGAGAGGCAATACCGCCACGGGCTGGGCAACACTTGCTATGAGCTGCCGTGCGGAGTGATAGAGGAGGGGGAGACCCCGCTGGAGGCGGCTCAACGGGAATTGCTGGAAGAGACCGGATATGCGGGAGGGCAGTGGCAGCCGTGGATGACCCTATCTCCCAATCCCGCTACCAGCAACAACCTGGCGCACAGTTTCCTGGCTGTCGGCGTCAAGAGGGTGTCTGGCCAGAGCCTGGATGCTACTGAAGATATTGAGGTATTCCTGAAGCGTCCCAAGTATGTCCGCAGCCTGCTGGAGAACAACCAGATCCTGCAGGCGCTGATGGCGGCTCCCCTGTGGAAATATTTCTTTGGCAATAATAACAGTTAGATAGTATGTCGGTATTCTCCAGGTTTCTGGCTCGAAGGCGCCTGTGGCTGTTCTTCCTGGTGATTGGGATGGTGTTGGCATCGGCTTTTCTTGTGCCCGGCATCAACATAAATACCGATATGACAAAATACCTGCCCGACGAGTATCCTATGAAGCGCGGGCTGGATCTGGTCAGGGAACAGCTTCCCGGGATGGACGATCAGATAAGCAGTCTGGGAGCCTCTTTCGGCAATGGGGAGGACCTGATGCCGACCGACCTCCCGAGAACTATGGCGATAGGGGTTTCGCTGCTGTTCGTGGTGCTGCTGGTGATGTGTTCTTCGCTGATGGAGGTGGTGCTGTTTTTGATAACGGCTATCTGCGCAGTAGTGTTGAATATGGGGACGAATGCCCTCAGGGAGAGTGTCTCTATGATTACAAACACCCTTACCCCCGTGCTGCAGATGGTGCTCTCTATGGATTACTGCATAATCCTGATGAACCGCTACCGGCAGGAACGCCTGAATGGACTTGTCCCTTCCGATGCTATCCACATCGCGCTCAAGGGGGCTACCCCCGCCATACTCAGCAGCGCTTTCACCACCATAGTCAGTCTGTTGATGCTCACCTTTATCAAGCTCAAGATTGGTTCTGACCTCGGGTTTGTGCTGGCAAAAGGTGTCGCTTTCTCGCTGCTGTGCTGCTTCACGATTCTCCCGACCCTGATCGTGTGGGCGGACAAGCAGGTTATCTTCAAGGTGAAGAAGACTCCAAAATTCCCGGCAGCGGCCGTGTCGCGTTTCCAGACGCGCCTGAGAGTGCCCCTGGCTGTGCTTTTCGTAATGATAGTAGCGTTGGCCTTATGGTTTCAGGGAAGTACCCCGATCAACTTTGCCCCGACTTGGCAGAGCAAGGCCACCGATCAGGTTTATGAGAGCAATCCCTTGCTGCTGCTCTATCAGACCAGGTATGAAGATTCTGTACCGTCCCTCCTGGAAGAGTTGGAGTCTGACCCCCACGTGGTTCAGACCATAAGTTATCCCACGACCCTCGGGAAGGCGTGCACAGCCGCGCAGATGAGGGAGATGATGGCCGGATTCGCAGCAGATTCCATATCGGAGGAGTTGCTGAAGATGGTTTATTATGCCCGTTCACATCCTGAGATGGACGGGCGTCTCTCTTTTGACGAGATACAGGAAGCTGCGGAGAGTCTTGCCGCTTCCGGACAGATACCTGAGGGGGTGAACTTTGACGGTATGGTGGCCGATCTTATGCGGCAGATGGAATCCGAGCCTGAAGAACCTGTTCTGGAAGAGGCGTTGCAAGTGCCGGAACCGGATACCTCTGCCGTTGTACTGTTGAAGGCGGAACCGCTGCCGGTTATGCAGGATTCCGTGGCCGCCTCTCAGCCTTTTGATGAAGAACAAATCGCTGACGACATTCCGCAGGAGGCCGGAATAACTTATGAGGATGTTACCAGACAACTCACCGCGGCGGAGATGTCGGAGATTATGGGGATTGAAAAGAGGCAGATCAATATGGCGTTCCGCCTGGCCGGCAAGGCCGGGGCCACAATGAGTATGGCGGAACTGTACACATTTGTGCGGGACAATATCCTCACCAACAAGCGCTATTCTGCAATGGTGCCAAAGGATATGAAGGAGAAGTTTGCGGACGCAGGGGAGTTGCTGGAGAAGATTCTCTCTGCCGGTCCGGTGGAGGAGCCTTTGCAGGAGGCAGTAGCAGAGGTCGTGGCCGAACCGGCGGCTGCGGATACCGCAGCAATTATGCCCGTTCCGGATACAATCCTGTTTGCGGAGGCTGCGGTGGCTGCCGTGCCGGAGCCGGAACCAGAAGTTGAGCCCGAGCCCGAGCCGGCCCCGGTGGTAGTGGAGCCCTCTCCGCTTGACAAACTTATTGATATGATGGTTTCCGGGTGGCGCTATTCATCGTCCAGCGTCCATTCCGCCCTCAGTGCGGCCGGTGTGCCGGTGTCACGGGACGACATTGATATGCTCTACCTGTATGCGTTGAGCAGAAGGGACTTTGACCCGAAGCAGACTATGACACCCCAGGAACTGGTTTATTATGTGGCGGATACCCTTATGCAGATGCCGGTGCTGCAGCGGATTGTGCCGGAGCAGACCCTCGGCGCGGTGGACAGTGCCAGGGGTGTGATTGCATCCAACGCCGGGATGTTGCGGGGAGAGAAATACTCCTGTGCCCTTGTCGGCACCAGTTTTCCGCAGGAGTCAGACTCTACATTCGCTTTTGTGGCGGCTGCCAATGCTGCGGCAGATTCCCTGATTGGCGGCACCCATTACTGGATAGGGGAGTCTGAGATGTACAAGGAGCTCAAGGATGCATTTCCGTCGGAGTTGCTCCTGCTCACAATCCTCACCGTGCTGGCCATCTACCTGATAGTTGCCATCACCTTCCGGTCTCTGCTGATTCCCGTACCCCTGGTGCTCTCCGTGCTGACCGGAGTGTATGTGAATGTCATAGTGAGTGGTATGGGAGGGGGACAGATGTACTATCTGGCATATCTGATAATACAAGGCATCCTGATGGGGGCGGCGATTGACTATTCAATTCTGTTTACCTCATATTTCCGCCAGGCGCGAAAGACGGAAGGTGTGCAGCAGGCCATCCAGACCGCTTTCGAAGGATCTTCCCACTCTGTGCTTACATCAGGGCTCATCCTGACGCTGGTGCCTATGGTGATGTCGTTTGTTATGTCCGACCCGATGATTGCCAGCATTCTTAAAAGCCTCAGCATAGGGGCGCTGGCATCGGTGACAATAATACTGTTCCTGCTGCCGGCGGTGCTGGCCCTGATGCCGGGAAAACCGGAACGCCCGGAAAAGGACGCGAGGTGATTACAACCCCATTCCGCCGCCGGTGGCGCCGGGAATCATACTGCCGTCGGAGGTATTCTGTTCAACATCATCGTTGTTGATGCCGTGCCGCACTTTCTTGCTGCCTGAACGCATCTCGCCAAAGGTGTAGCTGATGTTGAACCCGATACTCTGTACAGGTATCTTGATGATGGTTTCGTTGGAGAAGTCCTTATCCGAGGAATATTCGTGAATGGTCAGGTTGCGGGAGAAAAGCGGTGTGACGCCCTGGACGGTCACGCTGAGTTTGTCGTTGAAGAAGGTCTTAGTCAGGCCCATCATTCCGAACCGGAAGGGATCGCTGTGCCCCTGCAGAGAGATGTCTCCTCCGTGGATAAAGGTGTTCAGGCTCAGGCGCATATCCCAGAAGATGGAGGTCTGGAAGCCGGCAAATATGCCGCTGTCCAAGCCTGCATTGCGCTGATCCAGTGTTTCGCTGCTGTATATGTTGTAATCGACGTCGGCGTTGATATACAGGCGGGTCGTGCTGTTTATGTTCCAGTTGGCATAGGCGTCCAGACCGGTGCTGCTGCGGCTCAGGATGTTGCCGTAGGTTGTGTTGAGAACGCCGTCCTTGTAGAAGGAGTATTCGCTGATACCACCCTTGCCAAGACGCTCCCTCAACCGCATACTGAGCACTATCTTGGGGGTGGCCAGATTGTAGGCCAGTACTATGCGGTGGTTCTTCTCCGCCCGTACGTCGGGATTGCCGTAAAAAATCGATGTGGGGTCGGAGCGATCCTCGTAGGGGTTCAGCGACCTGATTCCGGGACGGCGGATGCGCATATTGTAGCTCAGGCTCAGGTTGCCCGTCTGGGAGAGGTTCCACTGCAGGCTCGCGTTGGGTACCAGATTGGGGTAGTTGATGTCGAAGTTCTTTTCTGCCAGGTCGTAGTCAACCTTCTGGAACGTGTGCTCGTAGCGGAGACCTGCGGTTATCACCAGTTTGTCTATGGTAGCCGTATATTCCGTATATGCTGCGCCGATATGGTTGTAGTAGTCATAAACGCTCGGGACTGCGTTGTATGAATCGTCGGCGCTGTTGTGGCGGAAGATGTATTTAAGGCCGCTGGAGAGGGTCTGGTTTTTCCCGATCGGGGTGGTGAAATCGGCCTGGAAAGTGTGCTCTGACGAAATGTCGTCCATCAGTGAGACCCGCTCTTCTTCAAGGCCGTCGTAATGCTTGATTATGAAGGTACTGTTATCCTTGCTTGGGTTGCCGGAGTACTGGTAGGACAATGTCAGGGTTCTATCCCGGTTGCCTGCGAATGAATGCTGGTAGTCAAAGCTGGCGTTGATGAAACTCATCGACATAGTGTTGTCGGTCTGCTGGGTGTAGCCCAGTTCCGGCACCTCCACACCCGATATTGTGTAAGTCGTGCGGCCCTCTCCGCCCGAATTCCTGCGTTTGAAGCGGTTCATTCCGAGGCTCAGGTTAAAGAGGTTGAGGGTGTCGGGTTCAAACCCGACGGTCAGGTTGCTGAACATTCCGCCGCCCTTGTTGGTTATTCCGGTGGTGAGGTTGTTGATTCTGGTAGAGGTGGAGAGGTACTCCATAATGCTGGAGGATTCAATCCCGCCCATCTTCTCGTGCATACCGTGGATGTTTGCGCCAAAGCTCCACTTCCCCTTCTGTGCGTTGAGGCTTATGCCGCCGTCGTAGCGTCCGCGGGTGTCGATGCCGCCATTCACCGTACCATATATCCCGTCGCTTACCATAGAGCCGGCTGAACCGCCCATCGTCTTGATATCCAGGATGCCGCCGGTGCCCTCAGCGTCGTATTTGGCGCCGGGATTGGTGACAACCTCGATGCTTTTTATGCTGCTGGCCGGCATAACCTTGAACATCTGGGAGGGGCTGTTGCTGAGCATCTGGTTGGGCCGGCCGTCAACATAGACTTTAAAGGAAGAGCTGCCGTTCACGGTGATGTTGTCCTGGGCATCTACTGTCACCATCGGGACTTTGCGCAGCAAATCGAGTGCGGTCATGCTTTTGGCGTCTATGTCGTGCTCGACATCGTAGCTGAGGCGGTCCGCATCTATCTTGACCAGCGTGCGAAGTGCTGACACAGATGCCTCCTTCAGCGTCTCGGTATCGTTCTCAATAAGTATTTCACCAAGGTCAACGTTGCCGCCGGCGGAAGAAAACCCGCGTTCTACGGTTTTGCGGCCCATATTCTCAATCTTTAGGGACAACTCGCCCAAGGCGAACGTCCTGAGTGAGAATGCGCCTGTCGTATCGGTAACGGTGTATGAGAGATTGTCACCTTCCCGATGGATGACGACTACTGCACCAGCCTCGCCCTCGCGGGTTTCTCCGTCGAGTACGCGCCCGGTGACCAGGGTTGGGTTATTCTGGGCAAACGATATGGTTGTGATGAGGGTCAGGAATAAAGGGGTGAGATATTTTGAAAACAATTTCATCGCATTATAAATGTTTGTGGCGGCCGCAAAAATAAGATAACTTTGTTAATCTCAAACAGTGTTCCTGATGGATAGTATCATTTCTTTTGACCACCGGCTGTTTCTGGCCTTAAACGGGGCTTGGACGCCGTTTCTTGACCCGATAATGTGGTTCCTTTCTGCAATAGCCGTATGGATTCCGCTCTATCTGGCTCTTTCGGCCGCGTCGTTTTTCCGCAAATGCTATGCCAGTGAATGCGGTGGATATGCTATCAGCAGACAAATTGCAGAAGGCCGTTTCTGGATGGCCGGGGTTGCGGCCATCGCGATCTGTATCCTGGGCTATCTGGCATGCGACTGGGGTTCAAATCTTGTGAAGGAACTGGTGGCACGGCCTCGTCCGGGATACGACCCGGTCACATCCGCAGGGCGTTTCCCCACCGGTACGGGCAGTCCTTATGGCTTCTTTTCCGCACACGCGGCGAACACCATCTGCTACTCGTTGCTGATTTCTGCCGTAATTGGCCGCCGGTGGCTGAGGACAGTGCTGGTCGTGTGGGCTCTGATGGTTTCTTACAGCAGGATTTATCTCGGCTATCATTTTCCGCTGGATGTGGCGGTGGGTTTGATTTATGGCACGTGTGTAGCAATTTTGCTCATATACCTGTATAAATTTGTCATTGACAAAATCGCAGACAAGTATCCGCAAGTTGTATGACAAACAGTTTCCTATATCAGATTGCGAAGGCATATACAGAGCAGGTTGACGTGGATCTGCGGCGGTGCCTCTTCGTGTTCCCGTCGCGCCGCTCTTCGCTCTTTTTTCAGAAATACCTGGGGCAGTGTGGCGAAAAGCCGCTGTTCTCGCCCGATATCATAACCATAGGTGACTTGTTCGCCCGGCTCAGCAAGTACGGTCGCGGAGACAAGATTAAGATGATGTACATCCTCTGGCAGATGTATTGCAAGGTCTGCAAGACGCGTGGCCGGGATTGCGAGGGTTTTGACAGCTTTGTATCGCTGGGAGAGGCCGTGATTGCCGACTTCAGCGATGTGGACAAATATATGGCCGATGCGTCCAGGCTCTTTGCCCATATCAAAGACTTGCGGGAGCTGGATTCCGGCTACGATTTTCTGGACAAGGACCAGAAAGATGCGCTAAGGCAGTTCTGGGGCGTAGTCGTGGAAAAGAAGGGTGAGAAGCAGAAAGAGAAGTTCCTGGGGATGTGGGAGATACTCTTCGATTTGTATGCCTCTTTCAGGGAAAAGCTCGCCGGTGAGAGCATCGCCTATGAGGGGATGCTGCAGCGGGAGGTGGCAGAGCGTATACTGCACGGTGAGACTGACGGCATCAGGGCCCGTCTGGCAGGTTATGACCGTATCGTGGTGGTAGGGCAAAACGCCCTTTGCAAGAGCGAGACCACCCTATATGATTTTGTCAAAGCCGGGTTTGACGGCGACTTTTACTGGGATTTCTACGGAGAATGTCTCACCGACCCCGCCAACAAGGCCTCCTATTTCATAAAGAATTATAAGGGAAGATACCCCTCAAAATATACCTTGTCGGCAGAGAATGACAGCCGTCCCAAGGTGACTGTGGTGGCTGCCTCCAGTGCTGTTGCGCAGGCCAAGGTGGCGGCGGCGGAGTTGGCCGTGGCCGGAGAGAACTCCACGGCGGTGGTGCTGCCCGACGAGAATCTGCTGATGCCGCTGCTGAACTCTATTCCGGAGAATATCCGGCACGTGAATGTCACAATGGGCTACGGCCTGCACAACAGCGCAACGGCGTCGCTTATGGATATGCTGGCCTCGCTGCAGTTGAACAGGCGTGCTGCCGGCTTCTATCACAAGGATGTGACGGCTCTTCTCAATCACCCTTTTATCCGCACGGCATCGCCCGACTGGTCGGTAAAGCTCAAGAAAGATATTGTGGCGGCCAACGAAATCATTGTGCCGGCAGAACGTTTCGGGGGAGATGGGATTCTGTCAGTGGTTTTCCGTCCCGTTACGGAAAGCGGAGACGTTTATGACTGGCAGATGGAGGTGCTCCAGACCCTGGCTCCTTCTCTGCCCGACATCGAGAAGGAGTTTGCACACGGCTATTACACCTCCGTGAGCCATATGAAAGACCTGGCCATCCCTATGGAGATGCGTACCTACTTCAAGTTCCTGCGGGAGATCACCTCCCGCCTCACGGTGGACTTCAGGGGCGAGCCGCTCAGCGGCCTGCAGATTATGGGTCCTCTGGAGGTCCGCGCTATAGACTTTGAAACGCTTATTATCCTCTCTGTAAATGAGGGGGTATTCCCTGCAAAGCAGCAGAGTGACAGCCTGATTCCCTACAATGTCCGCCGCGGGTTTGGCCTGCCTACCGTGGAACTTTTCGACTCCATCGCCGCCTATCATTTCTACCGCAGTATCTACCGGGCAAAGAAGGTGGTGCTTATCTACGACTCCCGCACCAAAGGTATGCTCAGCGGCGAGGAGAGCCGCTTTGTGAAGCAGCTTAAATATCACTACGGCTTTGATATGGATTTCCGCAGCGTGGATTTGGAGATTAAGCCGGTGGAAGGGGTGGTAAGGAGCGTGGAAAAGACGCCGGAGGTCCTCAGTCAGTTGTACGACCACTTTTTCCTTCCCCGGGAAGAGGACGGCAAGTTCAACGCCTTCTCTGCCAGCAGCCTGATGGCCTACATCAACTGCCCGCTCAAGTTCTATTATTCGCAGGTGGTCGGGCTGGCAGAAGAGGACGAGGTCAGCGAAGAGGTTGATGCCGGTCAGTTTGGCAACACTTTCCACCACACAATGGAAGAGCTTTACAAGCCGGTCAAGGAAAAAGCGGTTACTGCTGAATGGCTCAAGGGCATTGCGGCAGATGTTCCGCTAATCTCGTCCACAGTCGCCAAGTTCCTGAACATAGAGCTCAAGCGGCCGGAAGGCAGCGACCTGTCCCGCCGCAACCGGATCACCGCTAATCTGGTGACAGAGCTGGTGAAGGCAACTCTCAAAAATGACATAGCCTATGCTCCGTTTACCTATCTTGCCAGCGAACTTCGTCTGGAGAAGGAGATCCCGGTGATGGCCGGCGGAAGGCAGCGGAATGTCCGCCTTAAGGGCTTCGTGGACCGCCTGGACCGCAAGAACGGCGCCCCGCGCATCTGCGACTACAAGACCGGCAGCGTGGCCGAGGCAAACAGCTATATTAATGAAAAGCAGTTGGAAATGGTCTTCAGCGGAGAGCTTAAGACATCGTTCCAGTTGCTGGTCTATGCACTGCTTCTGACTCTGGACGATCCTTCTCAGAAGGAGTACGAGCTGGCCGTGTACAACGTCAAGAAGCTCTTTGACTCTAATGTGGAGTCAAGATATTGTCCCCCTGAGACAGTGGATGCCTTCAGTGGCCGTGTTCAGGAGATTCTTTCAGATATTTTTAATCCGGATGTCCCTTTCAGGGGAGTGGAGGCCGGCAGCGATGCCTGCAA
>CAMKTW010000009.1 GCA_946415795.1 uncultured Bacteroidales bacterium | reverse complement strand
TCGCGGCCACTGGTGTTTGAGACCAGCGCGTCTACCGATTCCGCCATCCGGGCTTGAATGAATTGTGGGACAAAAGCCCCCCGGCAGACGTCCCTAAATGGGAAGTGTCCGCAAAGGTATGCCATTTTTCCGAAATTCCAAGATTTAGTTGAGTCACAACTATTTGATTCCGCAAAAAGAGCCTGGTGGTAAAAGCATTGATACACAGCGATTTGCTCATTTTCGCTTGTGCATATTTGCGCAAGTGTATTTCAGTAATTGGCTAATACTCAACGGTGTGGGTTCCTGCTGGCTCGTGACAGGCAAGACCACATCTTACGAAAGCGGCTATCTGATAGGGAATCCGGGCCACAGACGGTCTATGACATCTACATCATCTACCTTTACGGTTGAGTCGCTTATATAGTCGGCGGCCAGCAGTGTCATTGCCAGCCGGTGGTCGCCGTGTGACGAGACATTCCCCCCGCGCAGTGTCTTGTTAAACCCGCCCTTGACATACACGCTGTCGCCATCAAGCCGGATATCTGCGCCGAGGGCCAGGAACGCCTTGACATACTGCGACTCTTTTCCCATCAGGGAGCGGACGCCGTGGATGCAGCTCTCCCCCTCGCAGCGCAATGCGAGCAGAATCAGCGGTCCCAGAAGGTCTGGGCACGAAGCGATATCGCACTCGAACGCCGCCATTACTGTACGCAGGGCAGAGTGATAACCTATGGTGTCGGTGAGATAATCCATCTCCGGGTCGGTGAAGCGCTCTATATCGGCCCCTGCCGTCTCCAGTACTTCCAGGATAAAGTTTTCCGCCTGCAGCGACTTCACAAGCATATTGTCCACACCCGCCTCGCCGGCAATCGCCCCAAGCACCAGCCAGAGTGCGGCTGCCCCCCAGTCGTTCTCTATCTCCATCCGCCCGGGCCGGTATGCCTGCCCTCCGGAGAAACTGTAAGTCACGCTTTTACCTTCTGCTCCGGAGATCTCGTCATACTTTATCCCCATCCTGGAAACGACATCGGCAGATAACTGGATATGCGGATGCACTGCCATATCACGCACCTTTACTACAACATTCCCGTCATCGACCAGCGGCAGCGCCATCATCAGTCCTGAGGCAAACTGGGAGCTTGCGGAAGAGACGATATTATAGGTTCCGGCTTTGAGCGGCCCCTGGACAAAAGCCGGCAACCGCCCCTGGCAGAAATCTACAAACACTCCGTGGCGGGTCAGTTCCGGACATCCTCTGGAGAACTTTCGCTGCATAAGGGCTCCACGTCCGGTGATCATCACCATCTTCCGCGAGAGTGCCGCCAGCGGGATGCAGATGCGGCACAACAGTCCGCAACTGCCTATATCGAGAATGTCCCGCCTGACCTTGAGCCCGTCTTTGCCGATATTCTGATTGCCGGTTATTGTGAGCGACTTGTTCTTGAGGTCGATATCTACGGTGGCGAACAGCTGCTTTGCCACATTGATGGCATCCAGGACATCATCGCAGAGGGTTACATTGTCCAGCACCGTGACGCCGGTCGTGAGGGCTGACGCCACGATGGCCCTGATGGCTATGCTCTTTGCAGAGGGCGGATAAACGTCTCCGATGACTATATTGTCTTCCTTTGGCAAGATATCGTAGAAGAGAGGCTGCCCCTCTGCTGTAGGCAGACGGCGGCGGGGGGCGCAATACATCAGCGGAGCCCCCTTTTGGAAGGAGTCGTAACGCGACTGCTCCCCTTCGCTGCCCATAGCGAAGGCGATGAGGCGGCCTGCCTCAAAATGGTCGTAAAGCGCCAGCACGCGGCCGCTTTCTGCCGAATGGTGGGCGGTGGTAACAATCTTTGCGATGTCGGCACCAAGGGCGAAACAACGGTTGACTGTGGCAATCAGGACCTCGGTAGAGTCGGTGCCGAAGGCGTTGTGATACGAAAGGATTACCTTGCAGCCGTAGTTCATGGCAAGATTCATCAGCCACTTAAGCTCCGGCCGGGGAAAATCCATATCGATATCGATATAATCGGCGCCGGCGATGATGGCTGCGCTGAGAAGGCGGACCGCCATATCCACCTCGGATGTTTCGGGAACGTCATCTCCATCCTCCAGATCGAGGGTATCGACCTCACTCGGGTCTTTAATGCGATAGGTGGCCACCACGCGGCAGTCACCCCTGTTGGCCATAAAAAATCTTATGTCGTCCAGGTCAAAGATAAGGTCGTCCAGACGCAACTCTACTGCGTGCTGCCCGATGCCGGCATTTGCCCACGCGAGGCAATAATCGACATCCATCTGACAGAGAGAGCAGCAGACAAGACCCATAAGGACTATATATTCTCAAGCCAGCGGTCAATCGACTGATACAGCTGCTTGTCGTAGCGCAGGTTTACAACGGAGGAGGCCTTTTGGAAATAGTATTTAACGGCGATGTCCGACTCTATGAGCGGCTTGACCTCATCTTTGACCAGGCGCAGTGCATCCTCCTTGCTGATGTCCAGCTTGGCCTTGAGCGCCTCTATCTCGGCGCGGCAGTTGTCGTAGGTCCCCTCGTACTTGGCAGCCTCCACAAGCTTCTCTATCTCTGCATCGCTGCCGCTCCTCCAGTCAAAGGTCTTGTTCTCGCAGAAGTTTATGAACTCCTCGTACTCTTCGTCAGTGAGAGAGAACTCGGAGGCAGGGGCGATGGTGGCGTGACGGTTATAGTAATCGATGGCGTAATCGCCGATGATGTCGTTGTAAACCAGCGAATAGGTCGGACGGCTGTACCGGGTGTTCTCAACTACGATATCGGGGGTGATGCCACCGCCATCCTTCACAATGCGGCCGGAAGCTGTCTTGAACTCGTGGGTGAGAGAATCGGGAATCGACCCTACGCTGCCGTCCTCGTTGCGGTGGCTGTAGTCGATAGCCTGAACGCAGCGGCCGCTGGGAGTATAATACTTACCTGTGGTCACTTTGAGGGCACCGTTGAAAGATGTGGGGCGCACCGACTGTATCAGACCCTTGCCAAATGAGCGGGTTCCGGCGATAGTGCCGCGGTCCAGGTCCTGGAAGGCGCCCGCCACGATTTCGCTGGCAGAGGCGCTGCCGCTGTTAATCATCACCATCACGGGGATTTCCGTATCAATTGGATCTGTCTGTGTACGATAAGACACATTCATTCCCCTCATACGTCCTTTGGAAGATACCACAAGGGTGCCCTTGGGAACGAACAGCGATACCAGCTTTATGGCCTCGTCCATAAGTCCGCCGCCGTTGCCGCGCAGGTCGATGACAAGGCGTTTCGCCCCCTGATTCTTGAGCTCCTGGAAGGCGTGCCTGAATTCAGAACTCATCCCGGATGTGAAACCGGTAATGGAGATGTAACCGATATCGTCGCGGAGCAAACAGTAATTATCTATGTTGGAGATGTGTATCCGTTCCCGCTTAACAGTTATATCGGTAACCTCTTTGGTGCGGCCCTTGACAACCTTGAACTCCACCTTGCTGCCGGGCTGCCCCTTCATCCTGTTGGATGACTGCTGGGAGGTCTCTCCATAGACGCTCTTTCCATCTATTGCAATGATGCTGTCACCGGGTTGCAAGCCAGCCTTCACCGCCGGACTGTCAGGATAGGGCTCTGTGATGAGCACCGCCTCGCCCGGACGCTTTTTGATGAGTGAGCCCACACCGCCATATATGCCAGTTGTCATCATCTGCACGTCATCTTCATCCTCTTCAGGGTAATAGACCGTATAAGGATCCAGAGATGATAGCATAGCGTTGATGCCGGTAGTCACAAGTTTGTCGAACTGAAGGGTATCCACATAATTTGCAGAGAGTTGCTTCAATATGGAATTCTGTATGTCAAGCGACTTGGCAAGGTCAAAATTGGCACTCTGGGCCGATGCGGTCAGGGAAAAGACCGCCAAAGCGAGTATCGCTAATATCTTTTTCATATTGTTCTGACTAATTGTTCACCGGCCCTGTTTTGGCAAAAATGATACCAATCAGGCCTCTTTGATATAGTTTACAATCCAGGCGCCGACCTCTTTGGTGCCATACCTGGCACCGCCTTCAACCTGGATTTCCGGAGTGCGCACATTGGCGTCGAGCGATGCCGCCACCGCACGGCGGATCAGGGCGCCCTCCTCCTTGAGGTCGAAATACTCAAACAGCATAGCCGCGGAGAGTATCTGTGCGAGCGGATTTGCGATGTTCAAGCCCCTGGCTGCCGGCCAGCTGCCGTGAACCGGCTCAAAGACGGGGGTATGCTCGCCTGTGGAGGCACTTGGAAGCAGCCCCATACTGCCGGTGATGCAACTGCCCTCGTCGGTGAGAATGTCGCCGAAAGTGTTCTCCGTTACCATCACGTCAAAGAACCTGGGCTCCTGAATCATACGCATCGAAGCGTTGTCCACATACATAAAGTCGGTTGTAACGTCTGGATACTGAGGCGCCAGCTCCTGCGCCACCTTGCGCCACAGCCGGCTGGATGCCAGCACATTGGCCTTATCCACGACTGTCAGGTGGCGATTCCGGCGGCGGGCATATTCGTAACCGACCCTGAGGATGCGCTCAACCTCGCCGCGGGTATAGTAGTTAGTGTCGTAAGCCTTGTCGTCGTCCTGATACTTCTCACCGAAATACATACCGCCGGTAAGTTCGCGGATGCAGATGAAATCGGCGCCGCGCACAAGTTCGTCCTTCAGGGGAGAGTTGTGCACCAGACAGTCGAAGGTCTCGATGGGGCGGATGTTGGCAAACAGGCCCAGTTTTTTGCGCATAGCCAGCAGACCCTGCTCGGGACGCACCTTGGCAGAGGGATTGTTGTCGAAACGGGGGTCACCTACCGCAGAGAAGAGTACGGCGTCAGCCTCCATACAAGTCTTGAAGGTCTCCTCCGGGAACGGGTCGCCCACCTTGTCTATGGCATCTGCACCGCAAACCGCCTCTTTGAAAGAGACTTCGTGACCGAACTTGTCGCAAACGGCCTGCATTACGTCAACGCCAACCCTGGATATTTCGGGACCTATACCGTCACCGGGAAGAACAGCTATTTTGAGTTTCATCGTATATTAGTTTTCGTTTGTTATGATATTCAGCATTTTCATCGTCGCCTTGATGGCCGCCTCGACCTGGTCTGCATCCAGGCCCCGGGTGTGTATGGTGCGGCCGTTGTAGTCCCAGTCGATGCGGGTCTGCACCAGTGCGTCGGTTCGTCCTCCGGGAGGAATCGACACGGCGTAATCGCTCAGCCAGGGGAACGTGAGTTTGAGATGGTCGCGGAAGATGTGCCGCACGGCACGCACGAACGCATCGTACTGACCGTCACCGGAGGCCTGTTCCTGATAAACCTTGCCCTTGACCTCGAGCTTGACTATGGCTGTGGGTTTGAGACCGTGGGCGGTGCTCACCAGGTAGCTGAGCAGTTTGACATTCTCCTGGGTTATGTCGTGACCCAGCACGTCGCTCACGATAAACGGGAGGTCGTCGGGAGTCACTGTTTCTTTCTTGTCTCCAAGCTCAATGATACGGTCGGTGACCCGGCGGGTCTGCTCCGGGGTCAGGTCCAGATTCATACTCTCCAGGTTCTTGAGGACATTGGCCTTGCCGCTGTTCTTGCCCAGGGCGTATTCTCTCTTGCGGCCGAACCGTTCCGGCAGCAGGTCGTTGCAGTAGAGATTATTCTTCTTGTCACCGTCGGCGTGGACGCCCGCCACCTGTGTGAAGACATTGTCGCCCACTATGGGGCGGTTGGCGGGGATAGGGGTGCTGGAATAGCTCGACACCATACGGCTGAGCTCGTGAAGGCGGCTTTCGTCAACACCGGTGGCCACATCGGCCATATCCGCCAGGACAGCCTCAACGCTGGCCAGCGGGGCGTTGCCGGCACGCTCGCCAAGGCCGTTCACGCAAGTGTGAACGCCCTGACAACCAGCCTCGACTGCGGCCAGGGTATTGGCCACGGCGAGGTCATAATCGTTATGGGCGTGGAAGTCGAATCTCAGGCCGGGGAAACGGGCCACCATCTGTCCCGCAAAATCTGTCACCTGCGAGGGCGACAGCACGCCCAGGGTGTCGGGCAGCATAAAGCGGCACACGCCGCAATCTTTCAGGGATTCTACAATGTTGAAGACATACCCGGGAGAATTCTTCATCCCGTTGCTCCAGTCTTCGAGATACAGGTTCACCTCCAGCCCCTTGCCGTGGGCATAGGCGATGGCATCGCGGATCTGGGCGATGTGCTCTTCAGGGGTCTTGCCCAACTGCTCGCGGCAGTGGCGCTCGCTCCCTTTGGTGAGCAAGTTCATCACACGCGCCCCGCAACCGGAGATCCAGTCGGCAGAGAGCGTCCCGTCCACGAACCCCAGCACCTCGACGCGCTCCAGCAAGCCGTTGCGGGCGGCCCACCCGCATATCTCGCTCACCGAATCCCGCTCCCCTTGAGAAACGCGGGCCGAGGCGACCTCGATGCGGTCGACCTTTGCACTCTGCAGCAGGAAACGGGCGATGAGCAACTTTTCGTGCGGCACAAAATTGACGCCGCTGGTCTGCTCCCCGTCCCTCAGGGTCGTGTCCATTATCTCGATCTTCCGCTTCTCCATGATATCTCTTTTATGCATTGGCCTTTTCCCACGCCTCGATCTTGGATTTGCTCTCCAGGAGAAAATCGATGTCGTCGAGGCCGTTCATAAGGCAGTATTTCTTGTAACCGTTCAGGTCAAAATGTTCGCTGCGGCCGGTGGCCAGGTTGGTGACTGTCTGAGCGGGCACATTAACCTCAACCTCGGTGGCCGGGTTGGCCTTGATGCTTGCAAACAGCTCTGCGAGAAAATCTTCGCTCACAGTGACGGGCAGCACAAAGTTGTTCAGCTCATTGTTGCGGTGGATATCGGCAAAGAAGCTCGAAATCACCACGCGGAAGCCGTATCCCGCGATGGCCCATGCGGCGTGTTCGCGGCTGCTGCCGTTACCGAAGTTTTTGCCTGCTACCAGAATGCACCCGCTGTATGTAGGGTCGTTCAGTACGAAATTCTGGTTGGGCGTGCCATCGGCGTTGTAGCGCCAGTCGCAGAACAGGTTGTCACCAAAGAATTTCTCGTCGCGGGTGGTAGCCTTCAGGAAGCGGGCGGGAATTATCTGGTCGGTGTCCACATTCTCCAGAGGGAGGGGGACACATGTACTCTTGATTATGTTAAACTTCTGTTTCATAGCGGCTTAGATTAAGGTTCTGGGGTCGGTTATCACGCCGGTTACTGCGGCAGCGGCTGCTGTGAGCGGGCTGGCCAGCACGGTGCGGGCGCCGGGGCCCTGACGGCCTTCGAAATTGCGGTTGGAGGTCGATACAGAAAGTTTACCTGCGGGTATCTTGTCATCGTTCATAGCCAGGCAGGCGCTGCAGCCCGGCTGACGGATTTCGAAGCCTGCCGCCTCAAGCACCTTGTCCAGACCCTCTTCCTCTATCTGCTGTTTTACCATCCAGCTGCCCGGAACCAGCCAGCAGACTACTCCGTCGGCCTTCCTGCGACCGGCGGCGATGGATGCGAACGCACGGAAATCTTCTATGCGGCCGTTGGTGCAACTGCCGCAGAATACATAATCGACCTTCTTGCCGAGCATCTTCTCGCCCGGGGCGAAGCCCATATAGTTCAACGAACGCAGGAAAGAGGCCCTGCCGCTCCCGGGAACGCTCTCCTGCTCGGGAATGGTGTCTGCGATACCCATCCCCATACCGGGGTTTGTACCGTAGGTCACCATAGGGGTTATGTCTTCCGCGTTATATACTATCTCGCGGTCGAAAACTGCATCGTCGCCGCTGCGCAGGGTCTTCCAATATGCGACGGCCTTATCCCACTCAGCCCCCTTGGGAGCGTATTCGCGACCCTTTATATATTCAAACGTCTTCTCGTCGGGTGCCACAAAACCGCCGCGGGCACCCATCTCTATCGAGAGGTTACAAAGTGTAAGGCGACCCTCCATAGAGAGGTCGCGCACCACGCTGCCGGCATACTCCACAAAGTATCCGGTAGCGCCGCTGGTGGTCATCTTGCTCATAATGTAAAGCGCTACATCCTTGGCGGTTACCCCTTTTGAAAGCTTCCCCTCGACACTGATGCGCATACTCTTTGGCTTCTGCTGCAGGATGCATTGCGAGGCCATAACCATCTCCACTTCTGAAGTGCCGATACCAAAGGCGACTGCGCCCATTGCACCGTGCGTAGATGTGTGGGAATCGCCGCAGACTATTGTCATACCTGGGAGCGAAAGGCCGCGCTCCGGCCCTACCACGTGGATAATACCGTTGCGCTTGTCATACATTCCGTAATGTGTGAGGCCAAACTCTGCAGCGTTCGCTGCCAGCGTATCCACCTGTTTCCTGGAAACGGCATCCCCGATGGGCTTGTCCTGGTCGTGCGTGGGCGTGTTATGGTCGGGCATACATACAATCTGCTGCGGGCGCAGGGGTTTGATCCCCCGCTCGCGCATACCGTCAAATGCCTGTGGCGTAGTTACTTCGTGGCAATATAGCCGGTCTATGTAAAGTTGGGTGGGGCCGTCTTCTACTATCTGCACTATGTGCCGGTCCCAGATTTTGTCAAAGAGTGTGTTCATATAAAATCAGTCCGGTTTTTTCCCGGACTGCAAAGGTTTAAAATTTTAAGCATTAAACCTAATTTGAGGCCACCTTTGTGTCGGGGCCGATAAAGTTTTTGTAAAGCAGGGCAAAACCCGGCTCAATATTGACGGTGTCAATACTTATTTTTCAAATAATTGAGGTATATTTGTAAATTATGACTACTATCGACATGACTACTATCGACCATACCGTTCTTGATGCTTTCCGGAAGAATGCCGGAGAGAGACCCGACCATATCGCACTGGTCTATGAAAACACCCGGCTGACCTATCAGGAGGTGGACAGGCTGTCAGACAACCTTGCCGCATACATCGAATCACAAGTGCCACCGAAAAGCGTGGTGGGCATTATGCTGGGGCGCAACGAATATATGATGACAGCCCCGCTGGGCGCGCTCAAGGCCGGTTGCGCATATCTCCCGCTGGATCCCTCATACCCGCCCGAGCGGCTGGCATTTATGATGAAGGACGCCGGCGCACGGATGCTGCTGGCCGACGAGGATCTTCTCCCCATTTTGAAAGACTATGACGGCCCGGTGCTCAAGACAGCTGATATCCCGAAACTGCACCCCGGAAAACCCAAATCACAGCCGGCACCGGAGGACCTTTTCTTCTTGCTGTACACCAGCGGCACTACCGGCACCCCCAAGGGCTGTATGCTCTCCCACCAGAACGTCTTCACCTTCTGCGACCACCACCGGGAGAACGTCGGATTTGACCGCGACACCCGTATGACCGGCTATGCCAGCTTCGGATTCGACGCCTTCGCCGCAGATATGTACACCTCCATCATCTCCGGCGCGACACTGTACATAATCCCGGAGCGCATCCGGCTCAACCTTGCCGCACTGCATACTTATTTTGAGGAGAACGGCATCACCCACTGTTTTATGACCACGCAGGTCGCCACCCAGTTCGCCATCAATTATCCAGAATGCAAAGGGCTCAAGGTGCTGTATACCGGCGGCGAAAAGATGTCTTCCTTCCCGCTCCCCAAATACAGGCTCTTCAACTGTTACGGCCCCACGGAGTGTATGTGCTACGTTGTTTTCGAAGAGGTGAAGGTGCAGGAGGAGAACATCCCGATCGGGCTTCCTCTGCCCGGCATCCACACTTACATCGTGGACAAAGACGGTCATCAGGTGCCTCAGGGTGAGAACGGAGAGCTCTGGATCGCCGGCCTGCAGGTCGGTATGGGCTATCTTAACAGGCCCGACAAGACAGCCGAGGTTTTCCTTGAGAATCCCTTCGAGAAAGATCCCGGTTACGCCCGTGTCTACCGCACCGGCGACATCGTGCGTTACCGCTCCGACGGCAAGATCGAATATGTCGGCCGCAAGGACGGCCAGGTCAAGATCCGTGGATTCCGCATCGAACTCAAGGAGGTAGAGGCCGTTATCCGCGAGTTCCCCGGCATCCAGGATGTCACGGTACAGGCCTTTGACGAGCCCGGCGCCGGCGCCGGCAAGTTCCTGGCAGCATACATCGTGGGCCCCGGAGAGATCGATATCCGGGAACTCAACGAGTTCATCGCCTCCAAGAAACCCCCGTATATGGTACCGGCGGTGACTATGCAGATAGAGTCCATTCCGCTCAATGTCAACCAGAAAGTAGATGTGAAGGCCCTCCCCAAGCCGGAGGCCGTGACCCAGAAGCAAGAGGAGCACGTGGCTCCGCTGAACGTTCTGGAAGAGGAGCTGAGCGCCCTCATCAAGGAGAGCGTGGGCATAGGCGGCTTCGGCCTTACGGAGCCCCTGTATTACAGCGGACTCTCTTCGCTCAGCGCACTGCGTCTGGCGACCGACCTCTACAACAAGTATGGCCTGGACCCCGATATGAACACCTTTGCCAAGACGGCAAGCCTCCAGAGCATAGAGAACGACATCCTTAAACTGCTTATGGCCAGGGACAATGCCGCCGGACCGGCTCAGGAGAGCACGGGGGACGAGCCTCAGGAGCTCACGTTCCAGCAGACCGGCCTCTTCCTGGACTGCGTCCGGAACCCTTCGTCCACAGCCTACAACCTTCCCTTCGTCCTCACTTTCCCGGAAGGGGTCCTGGCCGACGACCTCAAGAAAGCCCTCACGGCCATCCTGGAGGCACATCCCGCCGTACTGGGACACTTCGAGCAGAAAGACGGCAAGATATATCTTGTTCCCGGCAAAACCGAGTGTGAAATCCACTACACCCGCCTTAAGGACGAAGAGGCCTTCCTACCTCTCAAGGAGTCGTTTATGCAACCCTATAACCTCTCCACCGGGCCGCTCTACCGCCTGCATATCGTAGAGACTCCCTCCACGCTGCGCCTGATGGGAGACTTCCACCACCTGGTATTTGACGGCCGCTCCTATGACGTCTTCCTGGAGCAGCTCACCGCCGCCCTGGAGGGGAAGGAGCCCGAAAAGGAGAGCTATACCTACTTCCAGTACGCCAAAGACCAGAAGGCCTATCAGGAGAGTCCCGAATACAAGGAGGCGGAGGAGTTCTTCGCCACCCAGATGGCCGGCAAGGAGGATGAGACCGGAGTGCTGGCCGACAAATATCCCCAGGAAGACACCGTGGGCCACGAACGGTGGCTGAGGAAGAAGTTCGGGGCGAATGTGACGGAGCGCTGCCGCGCCCTGGGCATCTCTCCGGCAAGTTATTTCCTTGGGGCGGCATTTATCACAGTCAGTGCCTTCTGCGGCAGGCAGAAGGTGTATATGTGCACCGTGGCCAACGGCCGCAGCGATATGCGCAGCTCCAACACCTTCGGAATGTTCGTGAACACCATAGCCCTGGCCGGCGATGTCTCCGGCCGGCAGGCCGGTGAATTCCTCTGCGAGACCGACCGCAATTTCTCCAGGGCGCTGTCTTTCCAGAACTATCCGTTTGCCGAGGTAGCCTCTGCCTACGACTTCCATCCGGCTGTGATGCTGGCCTATCAGGTGGGACTTGTGGAGAAATACAAAATCAACGGAAAAGTGCTTGAGGATGAACTGATTACGCAGGATACCCCCAAGTTCCCGCTGAGTATCTTCATAGAGGGTACCGAGGAGGCGCCCGAGATAGCCCTCGCCTACGACGACAGCCTCTATAGCGAGCCTCTGATGCAGAGTTTTGCCGACGCTTTTGATACGGTGGCAAGAGGTCTTCTCAAGGAGGGTCCCGTCACCGGAATCCAGTTTGTCGACGGAGCGAACCTGCGGCAGCTGGAGAGCTTCAACGACTACGCCCGGGAGGTGGATCTGAGCCAGACCGTGGTGGACCTTTTCCGCAGGCAGGCCGCGGCAACTCCCGACGCCCCCGCCGTCCTGTTCGACGGCAAGACCATCAGCTACAGGGAGCTGGACCGCTACACCGATTCGCTGGCCGCCAGGATTCAAAGCTTAGGCCTGAAGGAAGAGGATGTGGTCTCTGTGCTTATCAACCGCAATGCCTGGATGACCAGGGCCTCCCTGGCGGCTATGAAGGCGGGCTGCGCCTATCAGCCGCTTGACCCCTCCTACCCCGCCGAGCGCCTCAACTTTATGATTCAGGATGCCGGGGCCAAACTGCTCATCGCCGACAGCGAGCTCGTGCCTCTGATGAGCGGCTACGACGGCTCCGTCCTCACCACTGATGAGCTGGAGAATCTCCCCGATACTCCCTGCACGGCTCCCGGGCCCAAGCCAGAAAGCCTCTATATCCTGCTCTATACCTCCGGCTCCACCGGCAAACCCAAGGGGTGTATGCTGGAGCAGCGCAACCTCGTGAACTTTTGCGCGTGGTATCGGGATTATTACGACCTTAAGCCGGGTGACCGCGTGGCGGCCTTCGCCAGCTACGGCTTTGACGCCAATATGATGGACCAGTACCCCGCCCTCACCAGCGGAGCCTGCGTCTGCATCATTCCAGAAGATGTCCGGCACGACCTGAACGCCCTGGACCGTTTCATCACCGACAACGGCGTAACGCACAGCTTTATGACCACCCAGGTCGGGGTGATGTACGCCCGCAATTTCCCTCAGAACTCCACCCTCAGGCACCTGTCTGTCGGCGGAGAGAAACTCGTCTCGATGCCGCCACCCTCCTACGCCTTCTACAACGGTTACGGCCCCACCGAATGCACCATCTTCTCTACGATATTCCACGTCCTTGAGAAGGAGGACAACATTCCTATCGGCCACCCGCTCAGCAACGTCCAGCTCTATGTGACCGACAAGCAGTTCCGCCGCCTCCCCGTGGGTGCTGCGGGCGAACTGCTTATAGGCGGCGCCGGCGTCGGGCGCGGCTATCTGAACAACCCGGAAAAAACGGCAGAAGCTTTCATAGAGAATCCCTTCCAGGCCGGGGTGCGGCTCTACCGCTCGGGCGACATCGTCCGCTACCGCCCCGACGGCAACATAGAATTCGTGGGCCGCAAGGACCGCCAGGTCAAAATCCGCGGTTTCCGGATAGAACTCAAGGAGGTGGAGGCGGTGATACAGGAGATGCCCGGCGTCAAAGACGTGACGGTCCAGGCCTTCGACTCCCCTTCTGGAGGGAAATTCCTCGCAGCCTACGTGGTGACCGAAGGATCCCTGGACACCAAGGCCGCCGCCGACTTCATCCGTTCCCGCAAGCCGCCGTATATGGTGCCTGCCGCCTGGGTTCGGATGGGGGCCATTCCGCTGAATGTAAACCAGAAGGTGGACGTTAAAGCGCTGCCGCCGGCAACCCCCTCCACTGCCGAAGACTACGTGGCTCCGGTGGGCGAGACGGAGAAGGCCCTTTGCACCATCTTCGCCTCCATACTGAGCACCGGCCGCGTAGGCGCCACAGAATCTTTCTTTGACCTTGGCGGAACCTCGCTGATGGTGACCAACGTTATGGTGGAGGCTGAGAAACTGGGGCTGCATTTTGCCTACTCCGATGTCTTCTCACACCCTACCGCCCGCAGCCTGGCGGCCTTCCTGAACGGGGACAAGACGCCTCAGGAAGAGGACAGCAACATCACCGGATACGACTATACTGATATAGACCAGCTCCTGAAAGAGAATCATCTGGACTCCTTCCTCGGCGGTGAACCTCTCAGCCTGGGGCGGAATATCCTGCTCACCGGCGCCACCGGCTTTCTGGGCATCCACGTCCTCAAGGAGCTGCTGGAGAGCACCGGCCCCGACACCACCATCTGGTGCCTGCTGCGCGGCAAGGGGAGCCTCACCCCGGAAAGGCGCCTGAGGTCGATGCTGGTTTATTATTTTGACAAGGACTACTCCAGTCTCCTGGGCAGTCGAATCCACACGGTCGAGGGCGACATAACCCGGCCAGAAAGCCTCGAGGCCCTGGAGGGCATCGATATGGTATTCAACTGCGCCGCAAACGTAAAGCACTTCTCCAAAGGTACCGACATAGAAGACATCAACTATGGCGGCGTCAAGAATCTCGTTGCCTTCTGTGAGAGCCGGGATGCCTATCTGGTGCAGGTCTCCACTGAAAGCGTGGGCGGTCTCACCCCCGGAACCGTTCCCAATATGCTCACCGAGCAGATGCTCTTCTTCGGGCAGCTGACCGACAACCAGTACGTCCACTCCAAATTCCTGGCGGAGAGGTATATCCTGGAGCGTATGGTCAATGGCCGCCTCAAGGCCAAGATTATGCGCGCCGGCAACCTCTCGCCCCGTGCCGAGGACGGCGAGTTCCAGGTGAATATGAACGCCAACGCATCTATGGGCCGCCTCAAGGCACTAAAGATGCTGGAGGCCTGCCCATACCAGCTGCTGGAGGGCCAGATTGAGTTCACCCCCATCGACCAGGCCGCCCACGCTATGGTGCTGCTGGCGGCAACGCCCCTGAAGAACTGCGTGTTCAACGTCTCAAACAACCACTTCGTCCCTATGGATGACGTCCTTACCCGTCTGGAGACGATAGACGGCAAACCGCTGGAGTATGTTGAGACCCGGGAATTCCTGAGGCGGATGGAGGCGGCCCAGGCAGATGCCGCCAAGGCCCGCATCCTCGCCCCTCTGGTAGCTTACCAGCAGTCGGCAGCCGAGCAGGAAGGTGTGGAGACGCTGGCCTCCACCTCCTTCACTATGCAGGTACTGCACCGTCTGGGTTTCCGCTGGAGCCACACCGATTCCGCATACATAGATATGCTGTTTGATATGCTTAAATCACTCAGGTACTTCGAAGTATAGTGATTTTCAATATTTTTTTGTATATATTTGTGAGAAGGACTCACAGATATGATACATTTTACAATAAACTACAACACCGCGTGGGGTGAGAGTCTTGTACTGAAGACCGGCAGAAAGGCCCACCAGATGCGCTATACACACGACGGCTTCTGGGCGGCCGACCTTAAGAACACAGAAATCCGCAACGGTCAGGGGTATTCATACGAACTGCTCCGCGACGGCAGGTGCCTGAGGCGCGAGTGGCGCACCCACACTTTCAATGCCCCGGAAAAGGCAAAAGAGATCACGGTACGCGACCGCTGGATTGACCGCCCGGCCAATTCCGCCTTCTGGGCATCTGCCTTCAAGGATGTGGTTTTTCACCGCGATTCCACCCCCCGCGCAAAGTTGGCCGGCAATGTGGTGCTGCGCACCGTCGCCCCTGAAATCCGGCCCGACCAAGTGCTGGCAATCTCCGGCAGCAGCGATGCCCTGGGGCGGTGGAAGGTTGCCAGGGCACTCTGCGACAGCGACTTCCCCTGGTGGGAGACAAGCCTTAAGGCCGACACCCCCTTCGAATATAAATACGTGGTTGCCGACCGCGCCTCTGGTAAGATAATCCTTTGGGAAGAGGGGCCGAACCACGTCTGCGACTTCATTCCCGGGAAAGATGCAGCATTGATAATAGAGGATGTGGTGCCCGGTCTCAAGCCGCTTCCCTGGCGCGGCGCCGGCGTTGCCATCCCGGTGTTTTCGCTCCGTAGCAAAGACAGCTTCGGGGTGGGTGAATTCCACGACATCAAAAAGATGGTGGACTGGGCGGTGGCCACCGGGCAGAACTTCATCCAGCTGCTGCCGGTGAACGACACCAGTATGACCGGTACCTGGCGCGATTCGTATCCATATAACTCGGTGAGTTCTTTCGCGCTCCATCCGCAGTTTATCTACCTGCCCGAGGCTGGGGTCACCGCAGGCAAGACATATTCAGCAAAGCAGCAGGCCCTGAATGCACTGGACAAGATAGACTATGAGAAGGTCAACGGCGAGAAGATGAAACTGCTGCACAAGCTGTTCGATTCCAGGCAGGAGAAGTTCACTAAAGAGGATAAGTATCTGAGCTTTGTGGCTGAAAACCGCTTCTGGCTGCTCCCATACGCTGTGTTCTGCTGCCTCAGGGATGAACTTGGAACGGTGGACTGGCGCACCTGGGGCAAATACTCCAAATACTCAAAAAAGAAGATAGAAGACTATGCTGCCGCAAATGCCGGCAAGGTGGCCTTCTGGTGCTGGATCCAGTTTATCCTGGATCGCCAGCTGAAGGATGCGGTAGCTTACGCCCACACCCATCGGGTGGCTATCAAGGGCGACCTCCCCATAGGCGTGAGTCCCGTGAGTGCCGATGCCTGGACCAATCCAGACCTTTTCAACCTGGATATGCAGGCGGGAGCTCCGCCGGATGCCTTCAGTGCCGACGGCCAGAACTGGGGCTTCCCCACCTACAACTGGGAGCGTATGGCAGAGGATGACTTTGCCTGGTGGCGCGCCCGGCTGCAGAAAATGAGCGAGTATTTTGACGCCTACCGCATAGACCACATCCTTGGTTTCTTCCGCATCTGGGAGATTCCCGCACGCTACAAGAGCGGCCTTATGGGGCACTTCGCCCCCGCCCTCCCGTACAGTGAAGACGAACTTCGCAATATGGGCTTCGATTTCTCCGGCGGCAAGTTCGTGACTCCGGTTGCAGACGACGAGACTGACGTCCTGTTTGTGGAGGATCCCCGCAGAAAAGGTTACTGGCACCCTCGCATCTCGGCCCAGTTCACCCAGACCTATGCCCAACTGGACGGCGCACTGAAAGACCGCTTCAACGCCCTCTACAACGACTTCTTCTACCATCGGCACGATGATTTCTGGCGCGAAAGCGCTATGCGCAAGCTCCCTTCGCTGCTGAGAAGCAGCGCTATGCTCAGCTGCGGCGAGGACCTCGGTATGATTCCGGGTTGCGTGGCCTCTGTAATGGAAGAACTGAACATCTTAAGCCTTGAAATTCAGCGGATGCCCAAGGATACCAGCGTAGATTTTGCCGACCCTGCCCGCTACCCCTACTACTGCGTATGCGCCACTGGCACCCACGACACCAGCCCGCTCAGGGCCTGGTGGGAAGAGGACCGCAACCTCACCCAGCGTTTCTACAACGAGATGATGCACTGCGGCGGCGGTGCCCCCTGGTTCTGCGAGCCGTGGGTTGCTGAAGCGATATTGCGCGAACACCTCTACTCCCCCGCAATGCTTGCGATACTGCCTCTTCAGGACTATCTGGCAGTGGACGGCAGGGTGCGCTACAGCGGCGACCCCGCCGACGAACGCATCAACATTCCAGCCAATCCCCGCCACTATTGGCGCTACAGAATGCATCTGACACTGGAAGAGATGATTGCCGACAGCGAACTCTGCAACCGCATACGGGATATGATATCCGATGCTGCAAGAGGTAACTAGAGAAGTTTTTTTGGAAAATTAACTCAGATTCTTTACTTTCGTTACCTTTCAACACGAAAAAATGCAAAATCGTAATCTCTCAAATAAACAATTGATCAATCTGAACTTCGGGTATCTCGGGGTTCAGATTGCGTATGCCCTGCAGAGCGCCAATATTTCACGAATCTTCGCGACTCTGGGAGCAGACCCTCACCAGCTGAGTTTCTTCTGGATTCTCCCGCCGCTGATGGGTATGATAGTCCAGCCGCTGATTGGCAAGTGGAGCGACCGCACCTGGTGCCGTATGGGCCGCCGCAAACCTTATCTGCTGGTGGGCGCCATCATCGCCGTGCTGGTAATGGCATTCCTGCCCAACGCCGGCAGCCTGCACTTCTCCACCAAAATCTTCCTGGGCCTGAATATGGCTATGTGGTTCGGCCTGTTCTCCCTTATATTCCTGGACACCAGCATCAACGTGGCAATGCAGCCCTTCAAGATGATG
>CAMKTW010000008.1 GCA_946415795.1 uncultured Bacteroidales bacterium | reverse complement strand
AAGAACTCAAGTGGAGAGGAATGATCCAGGACATTATGCCCGGGACGGAAGAAAAATTGATGGAAGGGCCCCAGTCGGCGTATGTGGGCATCGATCCCACCGCAGACAGTCTGCATATCGGCCATCTGGTGAGCGTGATGATATTGAAGCACTTCCAGAATTGCGGCCACAAACCGTTCGCGCTGGTGGGCGGCGCCACCGGTATGATCGGCGACCCCTCTATGAAGAGCGCGGAGCGCAACCTGCTGGACGAAGCCACCCTGCAGCACAACGTGGACTGCCTCAAAAAGCAGTTGTCCCGTTTCCTGGATTTTGACAGCGACGCTCCCAACAAGGCGGAGCTGGTGAACAACTACGACTGGATGAAGGATTACTCTTTCATCAACTTTATCCGGGACATCGGCAAGCATATCACCGTAAATTATATGATGGCCAAGGACAGCGTCAAGAAACGCCTCTCGCGCGACAGCAGCGAGGGTATGTCCTTTACCGAATTCAGTTACCAGCTGATGCAGGGTTACGACTTCTACTGGCTCTGGAAGAACCGCGGCTGCATCCTGCAGCTGGGCGGCAGCGACCAGTGGGGCAATATCACCACCGGCACGGAGCTTATCCGCCGTATGGACGGAGGCGAGGCGTTTGCCTTGACCTGCCCGCTGATACGCAAGGCTGACGGCACCAAATTCGGCAAGACTGAGAAGGGCAACGTGTGGCTGGATGCCGAGCGCACTTCTCCGTACGAATTCTACCAGTTCTGGCTGAATGTCTCTGACGAGGATGCCGAGCGCTATATCAAGATTTTCACTATGCTGGACCGTGAGACTATAGAGGGTGCCATTGACGCCCACCGCGGGGATCCCGGCCGGCGCGAGCTCCAGAAACTGCTGGCAAAGGAGATTACCATCATGGTACACGGCCAGCAGGCATACGAGAGCGCAGTAGCGGCTTCGCAGATGCTGTTCGGCGGCAACTCCGAGGCGTTGCGCAAGCTGGACGAACGCACCTTCAGGGCTGTGTTCAACGATGTGCCGTCCTACACCCTGCCCAAGGCAGAGCTGCCTTGCAATATACTGGAGCTGCTGGCGGTCAAGACTGACATCCTCCCCTCTAAGGGCGAGGCCCGCAAGATGGTGGCAGGAAACGGTATATCCATCAACAAGGACAAGTTCACCGACCCCAATGGCGAAATCACGGAGGCCGACATCGTGAACGGTCACTATATCCTGGCCCAGAAGGGCAAGAAAAACTATTTCATAATTAATATTGAATAAAATGGAAGGCCCAGCCAGCACCCGGCAACTCAAGGTCGCGTCACAGATAAAACGCGATATGGCAGAGATAATCCGCAGCAAAGGGATGGCTGCGTTCGACGGCGCTCTGGTATCGGTCAGCGGCGTCAAAATAACCCCCGACCTGTCGCAGGCAAAAATTTACGTGAGCATCTTCCCCTCTTCAAAGAGCGAAACGGTGATGGAGATAATCGGCAGCCAGATGCGTGCGCTCCGCGGCGAACTGGGACGTCGCGTGGGCAAGCAGTTGCGGATTGTTCCGGAGCTCCAATTTTTCCTGGACGACAGCCTGGACTATGTGGAGCATATAGAAGAGTTACTTAAAAAGTAGTTGAACACCACTTTTTTCATAGCCCGCAGGTATCTTTTTGCCCGCAAGTCGCATAACGTAATCAACATTATTTCCGTTATTTCGGCTGCCGGCATAGCTGTGGGCTGCGCCGCCCTTGTAATAATCCTCTCTATCTATAACGGCTTTGACAACCTGCTCAAGGGGATGTTTGACAGTTACACCCCGGACCTGGTGATAACGCCGCTGGAAAACAAGGTGTTTGCCCCCTCAGAGGGAACTCTGGAGGCTTTGAAGGGGCGTGAAGAGGTGGCCTCTGTGTGTGAGATGCTGGAGGAGACGGTCTTTCTCAAATACGGGGAACGGGAGGCTATCGTCACCGCCCGGGGCGTGGATTCCACTTATCAGGACGTCACCGGCCTGAACCGGTTCATTGCACAGGGCTCATTTGACCTTCAGGATGGCGAAATAGCCCAGATGGTCCTGGGGGCCTCGATAGCGCAGGAACTGCGCATCAACACCACTTTCCTTACCCCGCTGGAGGTCTATTTCCCCTCCCGCACGGCCAGGGTGTCGCTCTCTGACCCGACTGCCGCCCTGAAGAAGGTGAGGGTGTTCCCTGCCGGCACCATCTCTATGGACAAGGCTTTTGACGAGCAGTATGTGTATATGCCAATAGCGGCGCTGCGCACTCTTCTGGAGTGGGAGAGGGAGGTATCCTCTTTAGAAATCCGGGTAAAGCCGGAGTATGTGACGGCGGCCGGTACGGTCTCCAGGCAGTTCCAGAACGAGGTCGCATCTATGTTCGGGGATGCTTACCAGGTGCGCAACAAATATCAGCAGAACGAATCGCTATACAAGATGATGACCTACGAGAAGCTGGCCATCTATCTTATCCTTCTCTTTGTGGTGCTGATTATTTCCTGCAATGTATTCGGCTCGCTCTCTATGCTTATAATTGAGAAGCAGGGGGATATCGGGATTCTCCGCGCAATGGGTGCGGACGAGAGGATGATCAACCGGATTTTTACCACCGAGGGGTGGATGATTTCCCTGCTGGGCGCAGCCGTAGGGGTGATTTTGGGCATTCTGGTGTGCCTTGCTCAGCAATATCTCCATCTGGTCAAGATGCCGGGGAACTTTGTGGTTTCTTATTATCCGGTACAGCTTCAGCTTACAGATTTATTGTTGATTTTTGTCTCCGTGGCGGCCATAGGCTACCTTATGTCGCACTTTGTGAAGGCAGTGCGGATTAAAAAAGCGTAACGAACCGTTACAACCACGCTTTTTTTATACTACCTTAGTCCCCCGGTTAACAATTCAAAATTGTTTTTTATGGCAGCAAATATCGATTGGAACAACATTGGTTTTGGCTACAGGAAGACAAATGCCAATGTAAGGTGCTCTTTTGACGGCAAGGCGTGGAGCCCGCTAACAGTCACTGAAGATGAGTATATCCATATGCATATGTCCACAATGTGCCTGCATTATGGAATCGAGGCGTTTGAAGGTCTTAAGGCTTTCCGCGGGGTGGACGGCAAGGTGCGCCTGTTCCGGGTAGAAGAGAATGCAAGGAGGCTGCAGTCATCTGCACGCAAGCTCTGTATGACTCCGCTGCCGGAGGATATCTTTATCGAGGCCTGCATAAAGCTGGTTAAACTGAACATAGATTTTGTTCCGCCGTACGAGTCCGGCGCTTCGCTGTACATCCGTCCGTTCATCTATGGTGCCCAGGTGGCCCTTGGCGTGCATACCTGCCCGGAGACGGAGTTCGTGGCGTTCTGCTCTCCTGTCGGCCCTTATTTCAAGGGTGGGATGCAGCTTATAAAAGTTGTCATAGACCGTATCCAGGATCGCGCCGCGCCGCGCGGGACGGGCGACATAAAGGCAGGCGGCAACTACGCTTCCAGTCTCCTCTCCGGCGAGAAGGCGACCAAACTTGGTTATGCCAATGTGATGTATCTCGATGCCGCCCAGCATAAGTACATAGAGGAGTGCGGCGCCGCCAATTTCTTCGGCATAAAGAACGGCACTTATGTCACTCCCCAGTCGCCCTCTATCCTCCCTTCCATCACAAACAAGAGTCTCCGCACGCTTGCGGAGGATATGGGGTTGAAGGTTGAACAGCGTCCCATCCCGGTTGAGGAGCTCAAGACCTTTGAAGAGGCAGGCGCGTGCGGTACCGCCGCAGTAATCTCCCCCATCGGCTCCATCTACGATATTGATACAGAAGAGTTCATCGAATACGGCAAAGAGGTCGGCCCCTGGTGCAAGAAGCTTTACACGGCGCTGCGAGACATCCAGTACGGCCGTGCAGAGGATATCTACGGCTGGTGCACTGTCGTAGAATAGCTTTAATCTTTTTTTTCGGGAAAACGGCCGCCAAGGAGCTTCATCTGGCGGAGGATCTCTTTCTGGCGCTGCAGCATATAGGGCCCCGGTCTGGCGCAGTCGCGCTTAAGGGGGCTGGGGAGGGCTGCCGCTATCAGGGCGCTCTCTTCTTTGGTGAGGGTTGCCGCATCGTGGCCAAAAAAGTGTTTCGCCGCAGCCTGCGCACCGTAGATTCCGTCGCCCATCTCAATTGAATTGACATAGACCTCCATTATCCGATGCTTGTCCCAGATAAGCTCTATGAGGGTTGTAAAATAGGCTTCCAGCGCCTTGCGCAGCCAGTTCTGCTTTGGCCATAGGAACACATTCTTGGCGGTCTGCTGGGAGATGGTGCTGGCTCCGCGCTGCCGTCCACCCCTGTTGCGTTCTTTCAGGGCGTTGTCGATCTCTTTAAGGTCGAAGCCCTTGTGAGTGAAGAACCGCTGGTCTTCGCTGGACCAGACCGCCAGCGGGAGACTGTTGCTGATTCTCTCCATCGGGACCCAGGTGTGCTTGAGGCGGAGCGGTTTGTCTGCCTTGTGCTGGTCAAAGAGGCGGATTACCATCAGCGGTGTTATGTACACGGGAAGATACTTATACAAGAATACCATTCCGATACTGCTGCCTAAGAAGAGAATGAGCAACCACAGGATTATTCTTCGCAGAAACTTCATCGAACGCCAAAGATAGTTATTTTTGCCGCTGTTAGAAAAGCAGCATTATGTATAAGTATTTAAGCACTGAAGACGGACGATACATTCTGAGTATCGGCAACCACGAAGAAATTTCTGCAGCGCTGGCCGATTTTTGCGGCAAGAAGGGCATACAGAGCGGCATAGTAGGCGGAATAGCGGCCATCTCACAGGCTACGTTCCGGTTCCTGGACCCCGCGACCAGAAAATATGTGGACAAGACCTTTGACGAGCAGATGGAGATTACGTGCCTGGCGGGGAACATCTCCAGAAAGGACGGAGAGGTTTACCTGCACCTCCACGTGACCGCCAGCCGCCGGGACTACACCTGTGTCGGAGGGCATCTGCTCACGGCCCGGGTCAACGGTGCCTGCGAGCTCTTTGTGGAAGATTATGGACTGGACGGAGTCGGCCGCAAGTTTGACCCGGAAACAGGGTTGAATCTGTACGAGTTCTGAGGTAAATAGAAAAACGCTAAAGAGTTGATCTTTAGCGTTTTTGATTTTCTGGCGGTGAGGGGGGGATTCGAACCCCCGGTACCCTAATCGGGTACGTCAGTTTAGCAAACTGGTGGTTTCAGCCACTCACCCACCTCACCTGTTTATACTGGGGCCAGGCCCCAGACCCCTCGCTCCGGCTTTGCTATCGCACTTGGCTCGTGCTGCCCAGCCTCCGCTATCGCCTGCTGGCGAATGTTAGCCCTGCTCGCGCTCCGCTATCGGCTTATGCCGATTGTTGTCACATAGGGAGTGCAAAGATAGTAGTTAAATTGTTTTTGACAAAAAATAATTACCTTTGCAGTCCAATCGGGATGTGGCGCAGTTGGTTAGCGCACCTGGTTTGGGACCAGGTGGTCCCCCGTTCGAGTCGGGGTATCCCGACAAAGCCGGCAGTTGCTGTCGGCTTTTTTAGTTGAAGAACTTGAACATCTGCCACATCATCAGGCCGCTGGATACGAGTTTGATGAAGGTGCCGGCTAAAAAACCGGCAAAGGAGCCCAGCGCGGGTTTGACGGAGTCGGCGACAGCTTTATTGTTGATGAGGACCTCTGCGGCGAGGGCGCCCAGGAAGGCACCGATTATCATTCCCCAGGGCGGGAAAAAGATGAGCCCCACAAACAGCCCCACCAAAGAACCGCGGCCGTCCGCTTTGGAGCCGCCGGTGAGGCGGGTGAACTGTGCCGGTACAATGTAATCCAGGATGGTGACAACAACGGTGATGCCCAGCCAGACCAGCAGGAACTTCAGGGACATCTCGCCGTTTCCAAAGAAATAGAGTAGCAACAGGGCGCCCCAGCTGATTGGGGGGCCGGGAAGCACCGGGAGGATGCACCCTACAAGGCCCGCGATGGCAAGGAGAATTGCGATGATGTTTATTACCATAACTTGGATTGCCGGTCACGCCGGCAATGACGGGTTGTTACTCTCCGGCATTGACGGGAGGTTTCACGGCAAACAGCCCCTCGGTAGATTCATCTTCTACCATACCAATCTCTATGGGGATGTAGAATACGCGCTCTTTGAGAAGTTCGCTTACCAGGGGGTTGCGGCGGATACGCTGTGCGTCTTTCTCTGTGGTGAGGATGATGGCCTGAGGGCGTTTCCTGGCGAATTTCTCTATCTGGGCTATGTCGCGTGCGGTGAATACGTGGTGGTCACCGAACTCTATGTGATAGTTGCGGGGGTAACGGGCGCTGACGTGGTGGCGCAGCAGACCGCTGTTGGCGATTCCGGTGAAGAGTATCGCCTCCTTGGAGTACATATACCGTTTGTTCCCCTGCTCGAATACCGGCACCGGATCAAAATAGCGGATGGCGGTGAAAAATACCTTCTGACTGGGGCTTATGCGGTTGGCGGCGATAATCTGCTGCTTCTCCCAATCGTTCAGGAAAGGGGGGCACTTGGTGATGATTACCGTGTCGGCGCGGCGCAGCTGGCCGGGAAGGTCGCGCAGGCGGCCAAAGGGGAGCAGACTGTCCTTGAAAATGGGCCGGTCATAGTTAATCAGGGTGATCTGCCGGGTGGGAATCAGGCGGCGGTACTGCATCGCGTCGTCCAGCAGGATAACCTCGGGAACGTCGCCAAAGGGGAGTGCCATAAGCATCTTGACGGCACGCACCCTGTCCCGGTCCACGACTACCTTCACCTGGGGGAATTTGCGCTTTATCTGCAGGGGTTCGTCACCCACATCCTCCACGTTGCTGTCTGTCTCCACAAAGCGGCTGGTCTTGGGCTGCCTGCGGCCATAACCGCGCGATATGACGGCCACGCGCCAGGCGTTGTCCAGCAGTTCACGGATGAACATCTCCACGTGCGGCGTCTTGCCGGTGCCGCCGACGGTGATGTTGCCGAAAGAGAGTATATATACGTTGTCGAACTTAATGCTTTTCAACCACCCTTTGTCGTATGCCTTATTGCGCAAGGCGAGCACCGCGGCGTATGGAAAAGCGAATATGTTACCAAGGTTTGCCATATATCTATTGCCAGTTGCGGCCTATGAAATCCAACGTTTCATTGAGTGCGTCAATGTCGGTCAAAGTTACTAATTTCATACGGGTTTCCTTAAAATTTTCCAAACCTTTGAAATAGCAGCTCAGGTGCCGCCGCATCTCGTACACGCCGCGGCGCTCACCCTTTATCTCTACAGATTTTGCAAGGTGGTCCTTTGCAAGGGCAACGCGCTCCGCCACCGACATCGGCGGGAGCTCTTCTCCCGTGTCCAGGTAATGCCGCATCTCGCGGAACACCCAGGGGTGGCCGAAACTTGCGCGGCCCACCATTATCGCATCCACTCCGTAGCGGTCAAAGGCGGCCCTGGCCTCCTGGGGGGTGCGTATGTCGCCGTTGCCTATTATGGGTATGTGCATCCGCGGATTGTTTTTCACCGCCCCTATCAGGGTCCAGTCGGCCTCACCCTTGTACATCTGGGCGCGGGTGCGGCCGTGGATAGTGAGGGCGCTTATGCCCGCGTCCTGGAGGCGTTCCGCCAGCTCCACGATTATCTTTGAGTCGTTGTCCCAGCCCAGCCGGGTCTTTACAGTGACGGGAGTGTGTACCGCCTCCACCACCCGGCGGGTGATCTCCACCATTTTGTCGGGTTCCCGCATCATACCGCTCCCAGCGCCGCGGCCGGCAATCTTCTTTACAGGGCAGCCGAAGTTGATGTCGATGACATCCGGATTGAAAGCCTCGACCTTTACGGCAGAGTCCACCATCGCGTCGGGCAAATGGCCGTAAATCTGGATGCCGATGGGGCGCTCGTAGTCGTAAATGGTGAGTTTCTGGATGGACTTTGGCACGTCGCGCACAAGGGCGTCGCTGGAGACGAATTCGGTATAGACCATAGCGGCTCCGAACTTCTTGCAGATATATCGGAAAGAGGCGTCGGTGACGTCCTCCATAGGAGCCAGGAACAGCGGCCGCTCTCCAAAATCTATGTCTGCAATCCTCACGGCGGCGAAAGTAACATATTTTTGCCACTTTGAAAAAAATATCTACCTTTGCAGCCCCCCAGACTAAGCTGGGTCGCAACACATTAAATATTAACCATTAAAATCAACAAGACTGTGGACACTTTAAGTTACAAGACCAAGTCGGTCAACAAAGAGAACTCCTCGAAAGAGTGGGTTGTCATTGATGCTACCGATCAGGTCCTGGGACGTCTGGCAAGCAGGGTTGCAATCTTGCTTCGCGGCAAGAACAAACCCAACTTCACGCCTAACGCAGACTGCGGCGACAATGTAATCATCGTCAACGCCGACAAAGTCCGCCTCACCGGCAAGAAGATGACAGACAAGGTGTATGTACGCCACACCGGTTATCCCGGTGGCCAGCGTTTCACCACCCCCAAGGAGCTGTTCTCACGCAAACCGTTGGCCGTTCTCGAGCACGCCGTCCGCGGAATGCTCCCCCGTACCCGTCTTGGCGAGAAACAGTTCAAAAACCTGTATCTCTATATAGGCAGCGAACATCCTCACCAGGCGCAGAATCCTAAAACCATTACCCTTAACGAAATTTAACCTATTAGCGAAGCATGGAAGTAATTAACGCCCTTGGAAGACGTAAATCAGCTGTTGCTCGCGTTTATGTTTGCACCGGTAAAGGCAACATCACCATCAACGACCGTCCTTTGGAAGAGTATTTCAAAGAGGATACTCTCCGTTACATCGTCCGTCAGCCGATGGAGGTTACCGAGACCCTCGCTTCCTTCGACATCAAGGCCAACCTTGACGGCGGCGGAATCAAAGGTCAGGCAGAGGCTCTCCGCCTTGCAATTGCCCGCGCACTTTGCAAAGTGGATACCGAGGCTTACCGTCCGGTACTGAAGTCCAACGGTTTCCTCACCCGCGACGCCCGCGAGGTCGAGAGAAAGAAACCTGGCCAGCCTGGTGCACGCAGACGTTTCCAGTTCAGCAAACGTTAACATTAACACTGATTTACTTACGCACAGCAGCTATTCTAAAATTACGGGATCAATTATTTTGCTACCCATAGTTTGTACTGCTGCGGAAAATACGGGAGACCAGTCCAAAAGATTGCTACCCTCGTATTGATGAAAAGAGAAAAAACAAAAACAAACAAGAACCAAAATGTCAAGAACAAATTTCCAAGACTTGCTTGATGCAGGTGTTCACTTCGGTCACCAGAAGAGAAAATGGAATCCCAAAATGGCTCCGTACATCTTTATGGAGAAAAACGGGATCCATATCATTGACCTGCATAAGACTGTAGTTAAAATAGACGAGGCATCGGCAGCCCTCAAGCAGCTCGCACGCACGGGCCGCAAGGTGCTCTTCGTTGCCACAAAGAAACAGGCCAAGGATATCGTGGCAGAGAAGGCTGCAGCCGTTGGAATGCCCTACGTAACAGAGCGCTGGGCAGGCGGTATGCTCACAAACTTCCCCACCATCCGCAAGGCTGTCAAGAAAATGACCTCCATCGACAAGATGAAAGAGGACGGTACCTATGACACTCTCGCAAAGCGCGAGCGTCTGCAGATAGACCGCCAGAAGGCTAAACTTGAGAAGAACCTCGGTTCCATCAAGGATCTGGCCCGCCTCCCTTCTGCACTGTTCGTTGTGGATGTCCAGAAAGAGATCAACGCCGTAAAAGAGGCCAATCGTTTGAATATCCCGGTATTCGCAATGGTTGATACATGTTGCGACCCCACAAACATTGATTATGTAATTCCGGCAAACGACGACGCTGCAAAATCCATCTCCATTGTGATGGACGCAGTTTGCGCTGCGATTGCAGAGGGTGCGGCTGAGCGCCAGATGGACAAAGATGCAGAGGCTAAGGGCGAAGAGGGTGATGCACCCGCAAAGAAAGTGCGTCCCCGTCGCGCTGCACGCAAAGAGGCTCCCGCAGAGGAGGCTCCCGCTGAGACACCTGCTGAATAATTATTAACCGTCAAAAATCTTTTCGAAATGGAAATTAAAGCAGTAGATGTTGCAAAGCTGCGCAAAATGACCGGCGCAGGTATGATGGACTGCAAGAAGGCTCTCGTAGAGGCAGAAGGCGACTTCAACCGTGCACAGGAAATCATCCGCGAGAAAGGCAAGCTGGTTGCAGCAAAACGCGCTGACCGCGAAACCAACGAAGGTGCAGTTATAGCACGTATCACCCCTGATGCAAAGACCGCCATCCTGGTAGCTCTCGGCTGCGAAACCGACTTCGTATCGGCTACCGCAGAGTTCAAGGCTCTCGCAGAGGCTGTGGCTGATGCCGCTATGGCAGCTCTCCCCGAGGACAAGGCTGCCCTCGAGAACGCCCCTATGCCCAACGGCCAGACCGTTGCCGAATTCATCACCGAGCAGGCTGCAAAATGCGGCGAGAAGCACCAGATTGCTTTCTACGCAAAGATGCAGGCAGAGTTTATCGGTTCCTATATCCACTTCACCAGGAAGGACGGCGCCATCGTCGGCTTCAACAAGGCGGTTTCTGCAGAGCTTGCAAAGCACATCGCAATGCAGGTTACCTCTATGAAGCCCGTCGCAGTTGACGAGAGCAGTGTTCCCGCAAATGTTGTGGAGCAGGAGATGGTTGTTGCTGTAGAGAAGACCAAAGAGGAGCAGGTCCGCAGGGTTGTGGATAACGCACTCAAGAAAGCTGGTATCAACCCCGCTCATTGCGACAGCGAAGACCACATCTCTTCAAACACCGCCAAAGGCTGGCTCACAGAGGCACAGGCAGCACAGGCACGCGAGATTATCGCTACCGTCGGCGCAGAGGCCGCTGCAAATCTGGACGAGAACAAGATCCAGAACATCGCCAAGGGCCGTCTGGCCAAGTTCTTCAAAGAGCAGACCCTTGAGAATCAGGAGTTTGTAATGGAGGGCAAGGTCAGCGTGAAGGATTATATCAAGAGCGTTGATCCCGAGGCCAAGGTGGTTGCTTTTGCACGCTTCTCCCTGAGCGACTAAGCGTAACGATCTTACATAGATTATTCAAAATAAAAGATTAGCTTTGCGGCTGATCTTTTATTTTTTATGTCTATGAAAAGGAATTTGCTTGCGCTGGCCCTGCTGGTGGCTCTCGTGTCTTGCGTACAACAGAAAGAGACAGTAGATTGGACTCCCGCCGGAGACCGTATCCTTACCGAATGGGGAGAGAATCTCGATGTTAACAACGTGTTGCCGGAGTATCCCCGTCCCCAGATGGTTCGTAAAGATTGGATTAACCTGAATGGCTTCTGGGATTTCGCAACCTGCGATACCAGCGGCAAGATTCTGGTTCCGTTCCCGCTGGAGAGCGCACTCTCTGGCGTTGGCATCACTGTCGGCGAGGATGCGCGCCTGACCTATAAACGCTCGTTCAGCATCCCCTCCAGGTATCTCAAGGGGCGCGTTCTGCTGCATTGCGGCGGCATAGACTGTTCCAGCAAGATATTTATCAACGGCAGCGAGGCCGCCAGCCACATCGGAGGCTACACCGCCGTCAATGCTGATATTACCGATTGGCTGAAGAGAGGTGAGAACGAGATTTGCATAGAGGTTGAAGACCGTACTGAGAAGGACATTCACGCGGTGGGCAAGCAGCGGGTGGACCACAGCGGTATATGGTACACATCAGTAACCGGCATTTGGCAGACAATCTGGCTCGAGCCGGTTCCGGAGAGCCATATCAATGGCCTCACCATCACCCCATACCTGGATTTGAGTACCATAACAGTGAATGCCGATGCGCAGGCGTCCAACGGCGAGGTTGAGGTAAAGATTATGGATGGTACCCGGGAGGTTGCGTCCAAATCTGGTAAACCGGGAGAGGATATCAATATTAAATTAGATAATCCCAAACTCTGGAGTCCGGATGACCCGTTCCTTTATGATGTAAAAGTTACCCTCAGGGAGAACGGCGCCAAAGCCGACGAGGTCTCAAGTTATGCCGCTATGCGCAAAGTATCGTCCGGGCGCGACGCCAATGGCGCCCTGCGCATAATGCTCAATGACAAGCCGGTATTCTGCTTCGGCCCCCTGGATCAGGGATGGTGGCCCGACGGCCTCTATACCGCCCCCACAGACGAAGCTCTGGCGTTTGACATAATCCGCACCAAAGAGTTGGGCTACAACACCATCCGCAAGCATGTAAAGGTGGAGCCGGAGCGCTGGTATTACCATTGCGACCGCCTTGGCATGCTGGTTTGGCAGGATATGCCCAACGGCGACAACTGGACCAGCCCCAAGTGGGACGGGCAGGACGATTTCCTCGAAGGACCCGAACCGGAGCCCAAGCGCAGCGAGGTCAGCCGCGACCAGTACTGGAAAGACTGGACCGCCGTGATGGATCAGCTTCACAACCACCCCAGTATCATAGTCTGGGTGCCTTTCAATGAGGCGTGGGGGCAGTTCAACACTATAGAGGTTGCAACCCGTACCAAACTGCTTGACCCGACCCGGCTGGTGAACCCCGCCAGCGGCGGAAACCTGTTCCCCTGCGGAGATATCATCGACTTCCACAATTACAGCTATGACCCTCTGCCACGCAGTCACCCTCATCCCGACTATGTGGTTGTGGTCGGTGAATTCGGCGGTATCGGAATGCAGGTTCCGGAGCACACCTGGACCAGCGAAGGGTGGGGCTACCGCGACTTTGAGAGCGAGAGCAAAGTGCTCAACGACCGCTATGTGAGCTATGTCACCAAGATTATCGAGAATGTTGATTCAATGGCGATATCGGGTGCCATCTACACCCAGACCACCGATGTCGAGACCGAACTGAACGGTTTCTACACATACGACCGCAAGGTGTTCAAGTTCGACGAACAGAGGTTCACAGAAATTAACAAGAAGTTAAGTCAAATTTTTGATTGATAAGATGCCGACATGAGTACCTGTGGCGTGTTTTTTGCAGTATATCGGCGTTCATTATCAATTAACAACTTATGATTTTCAATATAAAGAAGGTGGCGGTCTCGGTGTGTGCATTTGTTGCAACCGTGCTCCCCGCCTTCTCTGTTTATGCGGCAGAGGAGCTGTCGCTCTCGTTGAAGCAGGCTATGGATATGGCCGTGGAGAGGAACAATACCCTGGCCAACGCGGCACTGGATATCCGCATAGCGAAGGCCAACAAGTGGGCTGCGATTGCTGCAATGCTGCCCCAGGTCACCGCAAGCGCCGATTATTCCAACTTTATGGGCTATGAGATGGACCTGCGCGGAATGACCATCGCGATGCCCCCGTATGTGACGCTGGGAGTCCGTTCCAGCCTGACCTTTACCCCGGCATTGCTGGTGAATGCCCAGATAAGTGACATCTCCGCAAAGATGTCAGACATCTCCCTCCATCAGAGTGAGCAGGAGATTTCAAATCAGGCCAAGACGCTCTATCTGTCGGCGCTGGTATCTGAGGAGGTGCTGTCGCTGCTGGGCCGCAACCTGGAGTGCCTGCAGCGTCTTCACGATATGACTATGACCTCTGTGAAAGTGGGCGCCGGAGAGCAGACCGCCGCAGATCAGATCGCAGTGCAGGTGGCGCAGCTGGAGAACAGCATCGCCAGCAGCAAGCGTGCGCTGGAGATGACGTACAACTCTATGAGGCTATTGCTGGATGTGGAGGTAGATACCGAGATTAATCTCACCGACTCGCTGGACCAGTTGCTCACGCTTGACGAGTATGTGGCTCTGGTGGGCGAGGAGTTTGATATGGAGCGCAACTACTCCTGGCAGCTGGCAAACAAGAGCACCGAGCTGAGCAAGAAGCAGCTGGAAGCCACCATTATGTCTGGCTTGCCCAGCCTGACGGCGTATCACCAGTACAGCTATAAGGAGTATCTGAGCAAGGATGCGAACGTTATGAATATGACCCCGCCCAATATGGTGGGCGCGACCCTGTCGGTCCCCCTGTTCACATCCCTGCAGCAGACCAAAAAGGTGGAGGCGGCCCGTCACGCGTACAAGAAACAGCTCAACACTATGCACGATACTGAGCAGCAGCTCCAGGTGCAGCACCGGCAGCTCTGTTATAACCTCTCCACCGCCTACGATACCTACAATGCCCAGAGGCAGAACCTGGAGGTTACACAGCGGGTGTTTGACAATATCTCCCGCCGCTACGAGCTTGGTTACTCCTCTGCTATGGATCTCACCAATACCGGTACTACGCTGATATCTGCACAAAGCACTTACATACAGTCTATTATGGAGTTCCTCAACGCGCAGATAGCACTTGAAAAATTGCTGAACAAATAGAGATTATGAAAAAACATGCATTTTTGACGATATGCATCCTGGCGCTTGCCGCAGTCTCCTGCAAGCAGAATCAGGACAAGACGCAGCAAACGGCAGCTGTGCGCGAAGAACTGGTGGAGACCACTGTCCTCCATCCGGTTGAGGTTATGCGCACCATCGAGGTTTCCACAACGCTGGAAGGTTACCAGAAGGTCAGCATTGCCCCTGGTGTTACCGGCCACATAGAGCACATCTATGTTGATGTCGGCAGCCGGGTGGGGCGCGGTGCCAACCTGGTGAGGATGGACCAGCAGCAATACAACACCACCAAGCTGACCTTTGCCAACCTGGCTATGGAACTCAGCCGCCTGGAGGCGCTGGTGGCAAGCGGGGCTGTGTCACAGCAGACCTACGACCAGACAAAGCTCAGTTACGACCAGACCAGCGAGAGTCTCAAGTTTCTTGAAGAGAATACTTTTGTGAAGGCTCCCATCTCTGGCGTAATCTCTGCCAAGAACTACGAGGACGGAGAGCTCTACGGCGGGCAGGCTATACTGGAACTCACCCAGATAGGGACCCTGAAGGCTCTGATGCCTGTCCCGGAGACATACTACCCGCGCGTGAAGGCCGGGATGAAGGTGGACATCCGCTCCGAGATATATCCGGACACAGTGTTCCCCGCCACCATAGAGATTGTTTATCCGACAATCGATCCGGCAACCCACACCTTTAACGTGAAGGTGCGCGTACCCAACGGTGACGAGAGGCTGCGCCCCGGTATGTATGTACACTCCTCCCTGGAGATGGGCCGCAGCGAGGCGCTGCTGATGCCTTATCAGGCCGTCCAGAAGCTCACGGGCGCAAACGACCGCTACATCTACCTGAACGAGGGCGGCTATGCAAAGCGGATTTTTGTGCAGATGGGGCAGCGCTTTGACGACAAGATCGAGGTGCTCTCTGATGAGGTCTATGAGGGAGTCGAAGTTGTCACTACCGGCGCAGAAAAGCTGGTGGATGGCTGTAAGTTGAACATCTCCAAGGTCTATTAGCAATGAGTATATATAAATCGGCGATTGACAATCCCGTAACCACCATCCTGGTGTATGTGGCGGTGGTAGTCATCGGTGTGTTCGCTTTCCTGCAGCTGCCGGTGGACCGCTTCCCCCAGATGGATCCGCCGTACATTACGGTGATGACCACCTATCCGGGTGCGAGCGCATCGGAAGTTGAGGCCAACGTAACCAAACTGGTAGAGAACAGCCTCAACTCCGTGGACAACCTCAAGCGGCTCACATCAACCTCCAAGGACAATTACTCTACTGTATTGTTGGAAATGGAGTGGGGGGCCGATATGGACGAGGTTATGAACGATATCCGCTCTTACGTGGATATGCTAAAGGACAACCTTCCTACCGGCTGTACCAATCCGTACATCTTCAAATTCAATTCTTCTGCGGCGCCGGTAATCGTTTACTCGGTGACGGCCGACGACAGCTACGCCGGTCTGGACAAGATTATGAACGACGTGGTTGTGCCCCAGCTCAACCGTGTGGACGGTATAGGCAACATATCCGTGTCTGGCGCCCCCGAGCGTTATGTCTATATCGATGTCGACCAGAACAAGCTGGACGCCTTCGGCATCCCTATGGAGACCATAGGCACTGCGGTGAGCTCCAACAACATAAACGTCAGCGGCGGCGTGGTGAAGATGACAAAGGAGCAGTACAACCTCCAGATCCGCAGCGAATATATACTCAGCCGTGAGATCGAGGACATCGTAGTGACCACCACCCCTTCCGGGCAGAAGGTGTTTGTGAAGGATGTGGCAACGGTGCGCGATACCATCAAGGACCTCTCTCTTGACGAGAAAATCAACGGCCGCGACGGCGTGAGGATGCGTATCTCCAAGCAGACTGGAGCCAATACGGTCAAGATATGCCGGGACATCCGCAAGGAGATAGAGAGCATCAGGCACAATCTCCCCAGCGACATAGACATACGGGTGCTGTTTGATACGTCAGAAGACATAGAGGACTCTATCAACTCTCTGGAAGAATCGATCCTTTATGCACTGCTGTTCGTGGTGCTGGTGGTGTTCCTCTTCCTGGGAAAATGGCGCGCCACATTCATAATCGGCATCACTATCCCCATCGCCCTTATTGTGGGATTCATATACCTCTGGTTTGTGGGGAGTTCCATAAACATCATTTCGCTCTGCTCCCTCACGGTGGCTATCGGTATGGTGGTGGACGACGCCATCGTGGTGCTCGAGAATATCTCCAAACATATTGACCGGGGCAGCTCGCCGCGTGAGGCGGCCATCTATGCCACCAACGAGGTGTGGATATCTGTCATTGCCACCACTCTGGTTATCGCGGCAGTGTTCATCCCCCTGACTATGCTCAAGGGTATGGCCGGTATGCTGTTCAAGGAGCTCGGCTGGATTGTGACCATTGTGGTATCTACATCCACCCTGGTGGCCATCACCCTGACCCCGATGCTGGCCAGCAAGATGCTCAAGGCCCGCAAGGTCTCTGTGGACGAAAAGGGACGGCTGGTTGAGGGTCAGCAAAACAAGGACTGGTACGAGAAGAGCGTGGTGCGCGTACTGGATAAAATAGATGAATGGTATGCCAATCTGCTCCGCTTCTGCCTCAGGCACAAGGCCGGCACCCTGATAGTGGCGCTGCTGCTGTTCCTGGGGTCGCTGGTGTTCCTGTTTAACGGCAGCATCGGCACCGACTTTATGCAGCAGACCGACAACAGCCGCATCAGCATCAACATAGAGCTGCAGAACGGCACCAAGATAGAGCAGACGCTGCTCACCGCCAGGGCTATCGAGGCCCGCATCAGGGATCTCGTTCCCGAGCTGGAGCGCATCGCCACAACCGCCGGCACCAATGATGCCAGCGGTGCGTCGGCCATCTTTAACAATACCACAAACAACACCATCTCGATGACCGTCGTCTGTGTCAAGAAAAACGAGCGCAAGCGCACCATCTTTGAGATTGCGGAGGAGCTGCGTAATGAGATTGGCAGATATCCCGAGATTGTCCGCTACCAGTGCGTGGTATCCAGCGGCTTTGGCGGCGGCGGAGGGGCTTCCACCGTGAATGTGGAGATCTACGGCTACGACTTTGACGCCACCAATATAGTGGCGGGCGAAGTGAGCGAGGCAATCCGCGCAAAGGTGCCGGGTGCCCGCGACATAAAGATTGGCCGCGACAAGGACCGTCCGGAGCTCAACGTGGTGATAGACAAGGAGAAAGTGTCGTCGCTGGGGCTCAGCTCGTCGGCCGTATCCACCTACATCCGCAACCGCGTCAGCGGCCTTACCGTGGGCTATCTGAAGGAGGACGGCGACGAGTATCCCATCGTGCTCCGTCTCAGGGAGGAGAACCGCAACAGCCTTTCCGACATTATGGACCTCACCATACCGACCCCTGCCGGGGGCAAGGTGAAGCTGGGAGAGCTGGCTGTCGTGGAGGAGTATTTCGCACCGCCAAAGATCGACCGCAAGAGCCGCCAGCGCTACATAAGCATCAGCGTTACCCCGTATAAGGTTTCGCTGGGCGATCTGGCAGCCCAGATTACGACGGTTATGGAGGATATCAATATGCCTAACGGCATCACCTACGTGCTCTCCGGCGATTATGAAGAGCAGCAGGAGAGCTTTGGCAATATGGCGTTGCTGCTATTCCTGGTGCTGATGCTGGTATATGTGGTGATGGCTTCCCAGTTCGGCTCGTTCTCCAAACCAGCCATCATTATGCTGTCGATTCCGTTCGCGGTAACGGGTGTAATCATAGCGCTGCTTATAACCAAGACCTCCCTTGACCTTATCGGCGCGCTGGGTCTTATTATGCTCACCGGTATCGTGGTCAAGAACGGTATCGTGCTGGTGGATTATATCAACCTGATGCGCGACCGCGGGTATGAGCTGGGCGAGGCTATCGCACTCTCCGGCCGCAGCCGTCTGCGTCCTGTGCTGATGACGGCGCTTACCACCCTGCTGGGTATGCTCCCGATGGCCCTCTCCACCGGTGAGGGCAGCGAGATGTGGCACCCTATGGGAGTGGTGGTTATCGGCGGCCTTCTGGTTTCTACCTTTATCACCCTTATCGTCGTGCCGGTATTCTACGCCGTGCTCAGCCGTCACGGTGAGCGTGACAAGGAGGAGAAACAGCGCAAGGAATACATCTTTATGAAGCTCAACCCAGATGCGGAACCCATTAAACAGTAGAGTATGAAAGCAGTTTT
>CAMKTW010000007.1 GCA_946415795.1 uncultured Bacteroidales bacterium | reverse complement strand
CTGGCCCGCCAGCGACGCGGTATTCATCCAGCCGCACAACGGAGAGTTTATCTTCTCCTTCTCCAAGGTTACCACCACCGCCATCCGTGTGATTGGCGACGATGCCGTGCTTATCCACTGGAACAAATACACCAAAGACGTATCGGCATTCATATCGATAACTGAGTTGCAGGTTTATGAAGCGAAATAGCATACTGGCCCTGTTACTGCTGTTATTGGCAGGTTGCGGCGCCCCCGAGGCCCCGAAGAGCGTGACTATGTCCCGCGAGGCGCTTATGGACAAGATCCGCGGCGGCTGGGCGGGCCAGACCATCGGAGTGGTGTACGGCGCCCCCACCGAATTCAAGTTCACCGGTACCCTGATTCCCGACAACCAGCCCATAAGCTGGGGCGAAGGGTATGTCAAATACTGGTGGGACCGCAAGCCCGGCCTTTTTGATGACGTATACAACGACCTCACTTTTGCCGAAGCCTTCGGACAGCTGGGCCTGGACGCTACGTCAGAGCAGCTGGGCCTCCGGTTCGCATACGCGCCATACCACCTGGCTCACGCCAATCAGGCCGGCCGCTACAATATCCGCCAGGGCATTATGCCGCCCGAGTCTGGCAACTGGAAGAACAACCCGCACGCCGATGACCTCGACTTTCAGATCGAGGCCGATTTCGTGGGTCTGATGTCGCCCGGTATGATTCCGCAGGCGCTGGACATCGCCAGCCGGGTGGGTCACATTATGAACAGCGGCGACGGCTTCTACGGCGGTGCCTATGTAGCGGGACTCTACAGCGCCGCTTTCGTTGAGAGCGACCCTGCCCGCATAGTGGATATGGCTCTGGAAGGCATCCCTAAGCAGAGCACCTTCTGGCAATGCGTAAACGATGTACGCGTGTTCCACAAGAAATACCCCAACGACTGGAAACAGGCTTGGTTCGAACTCCTGAAGAAATGGGGGTCCGACACCGGCTGTCCCAAGGGGGTGTTCCTGAGCTTTGACATAGACGCCAAGATAAATTCTGCCTACGTCACTATGGGCCTTCTGTATGGCGGCGGTGACTTTGGCCGTTCTATGGAGATTGCCACCCGCTGCGGCCAGGATTCCGACTGCAACCCGGCCACCGTGGGCGGTGTGCTGGGCGTTGCCCTGGGCCTCGACGCCCTGCCGCCATTCTGGAAAGAACCCGTTATGGAGATCTGGAACCTGAACTTTGAAGGGACCGACGTTTCGCTGGCCAAAGGCTCGCAGTATTCCTTTGACCAGTCGCTTGAGCTGATAGAGCGAAATGGCGGCCAGGTTAACGAGAGCGATGTGACAATCCCCGTCTCAAAGCCCGAAGTGCTGCCTCTGGAACAGAACTTTGTGGACACCTACCCCATCTACCGCGACCAGAAAGACGACTGGATGAGCGATACCTATGAGTTTGACTTTTCCGGCAACGGTTTCGTGATCTGGGGCAATCTGGTGTGCCTTCGCGGCATCAGCGCCGACTACGCCGCCCGCGTGAGCAAGAAGCACGTCGGCAGCGAAGTATTCGCCCTGGCCGAGGAGGACGATGACTATGTCGCCGAAATCGAGGTGTGGATAGACGGAGCGCTGGATCAGGTTTCCATCCTCCCTATGAAAGGGACCTCCCGCAAGCTGGAGCCCGCGTGGAAATACGGCCTTGAGCCGGGCCGCCACAACGTGAAGATGGTTTGGCGCAACCCCAAACCAGACGAGTATCTGCTGCGCATCAACGCCATCCAGTATTACGGAGATGCTCCTATAACCGACACTTACTACCACAATTAGAATGAAAAGATTCATCATACCGCTTCTGGTGATGCTTACTGCCTGCACATCGGCGCCCAAGGTGCCCTACGGGCAGACCGTCAAGATGGATGACGCCACCCTGATGGACAAGATCCGCGGCGGATGGTACGGCCAGACCATCGGCTGCACCTACGGCGGACCCACAGAGTTCAAGTACAAGGGGGGCATCATTATGGATGAGATACCCATCCCCTGGTACGACGATTATATCTACGATACATACATCGAGGACCCGGGCCTGTACGACGATGTCTATATGGACCTGACCTTCCTGGAAACGATGCTCAAATATGGCCTGGACGCCCCGGTAGAGGAGTATGCAAAAGCTTTTGCCTATGCCGATTACAAGCTGTGGCACGCCAACCAGGCGGCGCGGTACAACATCCTCAACGGCCGCGGCGCACCCGAATCGGGACACTGGATGTACAACCCCCACGCCGACGACATCGACTTCCAGATCGAGGCCGACTTCATAGGTATGCTCTATCCCGGGCAGGTGAACAAGGCGTCGGAACTGAGCGACCGCATCGGCCACATAATGAACTATGGCGACGGCTGGTACGGCGGAGTGTATATCGGCGCGATGTACTGCCTGGCTTATGTCTGCGACGACATCCCCACAATAGTGACTGAGGCGCTCAAGACCATCCCCGAGGGAACCAAGTTCCACAGCACCATCTCTGACGTTATCAAATACTGGAAAATGTATCCCGACGACTGGAGGCAGTGCTGGTTTGAGGTGACCAATCGCCACGCAAACGACGTGGGCTGCCCGGAAGGCGTCTGGAACGGCTTCAACATCGACGCGACCATCAACTCCGCCTTTGTGGTGATCGGACTGCTGTACGGCAGGGGCGACCTGTTAAAGACTATGGACATCTCCACCCGCTGCGGCAACGACTCCGACTGCAATCCGGCATCGGCCGCCGGCATCCTGGGCGTGATGTACGGCTACGACGCCATCCCCGACGAGTGGAAAAAGGGGGCCGAGCGCATCAAGGATATCCCCTTCCCATACACCAGCCTCAGTCTCGAAGATGTATGCAAGGCAAATTTCGATCTCGTGAAAAAAGTGTATGAAACAAGTGATAATCAGGGGGGTGATTGCATTTATATAGAGATAGAGTCGCCGGTTGCTGTGCGGTTCGAGCAGAGTTTCGAAGGGATTGTTCCCGTAGAGAAGCGTGTACTCAAGAAAGCCTTCACCGATTCTGTTGACCTCAGTTTTAAGGGCAACAGCATTGTGGTAGAGGGTTCGGTACGAAAGACCGGGCACGCCGACGACAGTTATGTGGCCGATATCACCGCCCTGCTGGACGGGGTTGAAATAGAAAACTTTAAGATGCCGATAGATTATATCACGCGCAAGTACGAAATCTTCTCCAGGTATTGCTTCGACAGCGGCAGCCACACGCTCACGCTGCGGCTCAACAATCCCCATCCGGACTATGAGATTTACGCATCAGAAATGGTTGTCTATGATAAGGAATAACGTTATGAACAGGTCTTTCTTGTGTATTCTGACATTACTGGCATTTGTATCCGCCTGCTCCTGCAACGGACAAGAGCCGGTGGTGCCCGATCCAGGAGAGAATTTCCAGCGTTACACGACCGACCTATCCATCGACAGCAAGATCCTTGGAAGGAAGGTCAACTATTCCATCACCCTTCCCAAGAGTTACGTGTCAAACAAAGAGCGCCGATACCCGGTGGTCTATATGCTGCACGGCATTGGTGATGACAATAACTCCTGGAACGGCAACTGGCTGCACGGGAACGACAAGATTTTCGCGCTGGAAGGCAGCGGCCTCTCCGAAATGATATATGTGTATCCCCAGGGATTCACCACTTACTATTGCAATTACTACACCGGTGCTTTTAACTATATGGATATGTTCGTTGAAGAGTTGATTCCATATATAGATGCCACCTATAGAACCATTGCCGACCGCAATCACCGTTCCGTTACAGGATACTCGATGGGCGGGTTCGGAGCGATGGCGCTTGCATCGAAGCATCCGGAGACCTTCCTTTGCTGCGCACCGCTGAGTATGTCTTTCAGGACCGACGACCAATATATGGCCGAGTCACAGAGCGGCTGGGACAAGCAATGGGGAGAAATCTTCGGCGGCAAGGGCCAGAGCGGCGAAGCCCGCATTACCCCCTACTATATGGAGCATTGCCCCTATTATCAATTCATCCCGGAAAACAAGGCGACCCTGGAAAAGGTTCACTGGTTCTTTACCTGCGGCGATGACGAGGAGCAGTTGCTTATTGCCAACGACACGCTTCATATCCAGTTGCGCGATTACGGCTTCGAGCACGAGTTCAGGGTAGACGACGGAGCCCACACATCCAAATACTGGCTCAATGCCCTTGGCGAGGTTCTTCCTATGTTCGATTTCTATATGTCTGGCGGCAGCCAGTGGCCGGGTCTTGACATCAACCACAACGTGCCCGATGTACAGCTTGAGTCCTCCGGCGCTTTCGTTTCTGAGAGGTACAATTCAGAGCCGGACGGAAGAATCGTTATGGTTCTTGCCCACGACGGTCTGGATGACAATACTGTGAAAACCTTGACCAAAGCTATGGTCAGGGAGTACTCGCTGAAGCCGTATGCGGTCATTCCAATGGATGTCTCCAAAGGGGTTTTTGCCGAAACCCTTTCCGAAGCTGTCAATGGCTATAACTATCAGACGCTCGGCGTTATGGCGGTCGGGGAGGCCGGGAAAAAGGTTTTTGCAAACCGCAAGCTATTTAACTGTCTATATTTCGCAGAGGCGCTTCTGGAAGATGTCCCGGCTCAGCTCTCCGGCGACCAGAAGTATTGCTTCTGCTGCACCGACGAGTCAGCGTCATACAAGGATTTTGGAGCACTTTATCGCACCTGCAAGCGGAGCGGCGCGGCGTTCGAGTACAGAGTGATAAATTCAGTGTCAGACAGCGAAAAGGATATCATCAATTGTATTCATACATTACAAAACACATTTATTTATTAACCAAATTAATTTACTAACCAAATGAAAAAGTTTTTAGTATTTGCTCTCGCAGTAATGGTTGCCCTGGTTTCCTGCAAAAAGGATAAACCTGAAGGTGATGACGAAAAGGCCTTCAAGCAGACCGCAAGAATGAAGACCCTCGTTGCTGTCTATGGCGATGACAACGAGTCTTGGGCTTACACCTATGATGCTCAGGGTCGCGTTTCTACCGTTGCCGCTGCTTGGAACGGCGAAGTTTACAGCAACTTCACTTTCACTTACGAAGGCAACAAGTGCACTGTAAAGGATGGTGACAAAGCCGCTTATGACATCGACCTCAACGCTGACGGTCTTGCAATCAAGATTAAGGACTACGAAAAGAACAAAACCATCGATCTCACTTATTCCGACGGTTTCATCTCCTCTGCAAAGGTTAACGGCGCTGATGCCACTCAGCAGAGCGTAACCAACGAGTGCGTTGACTATTGGACCCGTCTCAACGGTGACACCGGCGAATGGCGTCACAAAGAGCACACTTACACTACCAACGAGAACGTGGGTGCTGTCCACACCGAGTGGGCAGAGGATGCTGGCCTGAAGAGGTGGCTCTATGAGTCTGGCATCGTAGGTCGCGCTTCAAGATTCTGCTGCGCAACCGCACAGTGGGCAGATAGGACCGCTCTTGCAGAATACACCTACGAATTCGACCCCGCTACCGGAGCTATCACCAAAGAAACAAAGAACTATGGCGAGCCCGGTGCCCTCGAGTTTGACTGCGAATTCACCTTCACCTGGGAAGCAATCAAATAATTAGCTTTTTCCTACATAAGGCCGCCCTGCAATCGCTGGGCGGCCTTTTTTTATTCGCATTAGTTGCGTACTTTTGAGCAAAAGAACTATCAATATGAGATTACGCCATTTCTGCATTACCCTCTCCGTGCTATTGGCTGCCGCCTGCAGCAATCCCGGCAACGCCCCCACCAACAAACTCATCACCCCGGTAAAATTCTCAGATGTCACCATAGACGACGCCTTCTGGAGCCCCCGGCTCGCCAGCCATAAAGATGTCACCCTCAAGGTCTGCATAGACCAGATCGAGAACCAGACCGGCCGCATCCGCAATTTTGAGAACGCCGCGAATGGGATTGGAGAACACTCTGGCATCTATTTCGACGATTCCGACGTGTATAAGGCGCTGGAGGGGATGGCCTATTCGCTGCAGAACAATCCCGACCCGCTCCTGGAGGCCAAATGCGACGAGTGGATAGACAAGTTTGCCGCAGCGCAGCAGAAGGACGGCTACATCAACACATTCTATACACTAACCGGTCTGGACGGGCGCTGGATTGATATGACACGCCACGAGATGTACTGCGCCGGCCATATGACAGAAGCGGCTGTGGCATACTACAATGTCACCGGCAAGCGCAAGCTGCTGGATGTCGCCATCCGTATGGCAGACCATATGATGACCATATTCGGCCCCGGCAAACGCCACTGGGTGCCTGGCCACGAAGAGATAGAGCTCGCGCTGGTCAAACTGTTCCAGGCTACCGGAAAGAAAAAGTATCTCGATTTTGCCCAGTGGCTGATAAATGAGCGGGGCCACGGCTACGGCACCTGGGGCAACCCTCCCGAGCCCTGGGAGGCTGAATACTTCCAGGATGACAAGCCGGTACGGGAGATGACCGACATTGCGGGCCATGCCGTACGCGCCATGTACCTGTACTGCGGTATGGCCGACGTGGCTGCTTACACTGGCGACCAGGGTTATATCGACGCCCTGAACCGTCTTTGGGAGGATGTGGTGATACGTAATATGTATATAACCGGAGGCATCGGACAGAGCGCTCACAACGAGGGTTTCACCAACGACTACAGCCTCCCCAACCTGACCGCATACTGCGAGACATGCGCATCTGTGGGGATGGTGCTGTGGAACTGGCGTATGAATCAGTTTACAGCCGATTCCAAATATATTGACGTGCTGGAACGCGCAATGTACAACGGCGCCCTAGCTGGCATATCGCTGGATGGAGACAACTTCTTCTACGTTAATCCCCTTGAATCCCTGGGCGACCATCACCGCCAGCCGTGGTACGGTTGCGCCTGCTGCCCCAGCCAGATTTGCAGGTTCCTGCCGTCGATAGGCAACTACATATACGGTGTGGCAAAAAACGGTATCTATGTGAACCTCTATATGGGTAACACCGCCACGATTAATCTTGGCCGCCGCAAAGTGACTCTCACCCAGGAGACATCTTATCCCTGGGAAGGGGAAGTGACGCTCACCGTGGGCTGCAAACAGCCATTCACGACGGCAATCCGGCTCAGGCTTCCCGGCTGGTGCAAGAAATGCTCCATCTCCGTTAACGATGGTCCCGTAGAGATTCCGGTTGTAAAAGGGTACGCAGTCATAGAGCGCAAATGGTGCGACGGCGACAAGATCGTGCTTAATATGGATATGCCCACGGAGATTGTGGCCGCCGACCCCCGCGTCAAGGAAGATGAGGGACGCCGGGCCATTCAGCGCGGTCCGCTGGTGTATTGTATGGAAGAGGCTGACAACCCCGACTACGACAAGGTCTCCCTGTCCTATGCCTATCAGTTCGGGACTGCCTGGGAAGGCGACCTTCTGCGGGGCGTGACAACCATCACCGCCACCTGCGGGGACAACCAGGTCAAACTGATTCCCTACTACGCCTGGGACAACCGCACCCCCGGCAAGATGCAGGTCTGGATACCGTTTACGGGCAAATAGCCGTTCTATGCAAATCGTACTGCCGTCAGCTCGCGGGCAAATCGTTCGACGCCCTGCTGGATTTTGTCGATGGTTTTGCGGGTAGGCTTGCGGCGGCCGTGGAGATAGTGACCGAGTTGCGCCTGATTGACGCCGGTGATTCTTTCCAGTCCGGCAAGGCTGAAAGTTTTGCAGTATGCCGCCAGAAAACTCTCCGTGTCGTAAAAGAATTCGTACTCGATCTCTTCGAAAGGTTTGCCTATGCTGCGATAATGATCACGCATACCGTCGTAAGCCAGATCAAAATCGTGAATGGTTTCCTGGACGGTCTTTCCCTCTCCTATAAGTCCATAATCAAGATCGTTATCCTCCATATAGGCAGAATAACCATACTGAGACGGTTCAATAAAAACTTTAATCTTCTTCATAATACTTAATTAACTCCCGATTCTTTCTTTATCGACTATAATGTTCCGGCTGCCACCTCCAAACTGGTGTGATGACTCATACAAAAGTATTTGCCTGTCCTTGGGCTGTACCAAATGGGGTGTCCATTCCTATCCTTGCCTGTGCAGTAACACCCCATCCTCTTAAGTCTCCTTTCAAGTTCACTATACTTCATTACAAACGTATAAAAAATCCTACTACTCGGCAAAATTATCTCACGCCAAACCGGTCCAGGTTGCGGTATTGCAGAGCTTCGGCTATGGCCTGCTGCGTGATATTCTCTTCGCCGGCAAGGTCCGTTATGGTCCTGGACAGTTTAAGTATCCGGCTGTACGCACGGGCAGAGAGGCCCAGCCTGTCTATGATCTTATCAAGGAACTCCCGCTGGGATACCGTCAGATGACAGTATTTTGTGAGCATATTGGCCGACATTGCAGAATTGGTGAAAATCCCCTCCTGGGCAAACCGGCGCTGCTGTATGGCGCGGGCGCGGGCGACACGGGCCGCAATTACGCTGCTTGGCTCATCTGACTGCTCCGACACAAGCAGTGCTGCAGGAACACGATCCACATAGATATGCATGTCTATGCGGTCCATCAACGGACCCGATACCCGGGAGAGATAGTGCGCAATCTCCCGTTCAGAGCACTTGCACTTGTGTGTCTGGTCGCCGTAATAACCGCAAGGACACGGATTCATAGAGGCAACGAACATAAACTCACAGGGATACTCCACACGGTAGCGGGCCCGCGATATCACTATCTTACCATCCTCCAGCGGCTGCCGCAGCAGATCCAGGATCACCCTGCTGAATTGCGTCACCTCATCCAGATACAGCACCCCGTTGTGGGCAAGCGATATCTCCCCGGGCATCGCCATTGCCCCTCCTCCCAGTAGCGACACCACGCTGGCGCTGTTGTGCGGGGACCGGAAAGGGCGCTCCTTCAGCAGGCCGCACCGTCCGATTGACTTGCCCGCCACAGAGTATATTTTACTGGTCTGTACCGATTCTTCTTTGGTCATAGGCGGCAGGATTGACGGCAGACAACTGGCCATAAGGGTCTTGCCGCACCCGGGACTTCCGATGAGGATCAGGTTGTGCCCCCCGGCTGCGGCAATCTCCAGTCCGCGTTTGGCCACCTGCTGGCCCTTTACATCCTTGAAATCGCCAGATATGCAGGAGGAATATGCTCCCTCTGCCGTGCGCGCCATCACAAATGACTCTGACGCCAGATTACCGTTGAGTATCGATATCACGTCGGCCAAAGTGCGCACGCCATAGATTGTCACACCGTCCAGGTCCACCGCCTCCATCGCTGAATCGTGCGGCAGTATGAACTTTGAAAAGCCCCTTGACCGGCTGGCATCAGCAATCGGCAGGGCACCGTAGATATCCCTGATCTTGCCGTCCAGAGCCAGCTCTCCCATCACGATAAAGTCAGACAGCCGGGCTGCGTCAATCACCTCCATCGCGCACAGCAGCGCCACCGCGATGGCCAAATCAAACGAAGAGCCCTCCTTTCTGATATCGGCCGGTGCCAGGTTGATGACAATCCGCTTGCCCGGGATAGAATAGCCATAGCTGCGCAATGCGGTGGTGATGCGCATCAGGCTCTCTTTGACGGCAATGTCCGGCATCCCGACTATATACAATCCCACTCCGGCCGAGATGTCGGCCTCTACAGTCACGGTAACCACCTGCAACCCTATGCAGGCCGCTGCGTATGTCTTGCAAATCATAATGTTTTTTCCGGCAAATATAGGCCTGCCCGGTCCGCTGTCATACTCCTGAAATTTCCATATAATCAAGTTTTTACGTTTCTAAAACTATTGATGTGTTTTCAAAATGGACAGTTGGACTGGTTTTTGTTAAAAGATATACGTAATTTTGTGTGATATGATAAAGAGATTGAGATTTTTACTGATTTCACTGGCATTCTGCCTGCACTTCTCATCGGGCGCATACGCCCAGTCAGAGGCGTTTCTCGAGGCTATCCGGCTTTACTATTCCAACGACGTGAAAGCTGCGTACAACCAATTCAAGAAGGTCGTTGCAGAAGAGCCCGACAATGATGCCGCATACTATTACCTGAGCACTATGCTCCGCGACACCTCCGCCTGCAACGAACAGCTCAAGAAGGCGGTTGCGTTGGATCCCGATAACTACTGGTACAACTACTCCCTGTCACAGAACTACATTTCAGAGGGCCAGTATGAAGAAGCCGCCGGGATTCTCGAGAAACTGGCAGCCGAACACCCTAAGAAAACTTCCCTGTACTCCGACCTGATGAGCGTGTACAGCGCCGCCGGGCAATACGACAAGGCTCTGGACGCCATAGACAAGATAGAGAACAAAGTGGGTCCCTCCGACGCCCTGGCCACCATCCGCACCGATATGCTTCTCTCGCAGGGCAAGACCCGGGAGGCATACGATTATATGCTGGAGTACTACAAACAGAACCGCTCGCCGCGGGCGGCCTGCTTCCTGGCGCAGTACAATGCCGCAAGCTTCAACAACCAGGAGGCGCTGAAGTTCTATGACGAGGCTTTGGAGATAAACCCGTTTGACACCGAAGCCCGGTACGGTAAAGCCCACGTACACAGGGCCCTGGGGCAATATGACCTCTACTTTGAGAATATCAACCCCTTCCTGGCAAATCCCGACATACTCCCCTCTGCCAAAGCAGAATATATGTCCGATGTGCTGCAACAGCAACAGTTTGTATATACCTTCGCCCCGCAGGTGGATACGATGATGATGAATCTATACGCCAGCGCGCCGGCCGACTCGTCGATCTGCTCCCTCACCAGCACCTACCTCTACCAGCGGGGACGCGTGGATGACGCCCTGTTGCTTGCAAAACTCAACGCAGACAACTATCCTGAAAGCTACAGCCTCAATTTCACATATCCGCTGATGCAATACTACAGCGGCGATTATCCCGCAGTGACATCCAGCGCCACCGTCGCCCTTCAGAGGTTCCCCGACGATTGCGACTTGCTTCAACTGCGCGCGTCCAGCTTCTGGCAGATGGGCGAATATGACAGTGCGATCGGGGATTACGACGCCTGCGCCGCGGCCGCGCCAAAGGGCAGTGACATTACTCTTCACTGCTACAGCGCCCTGGGCGACCTGTACCACCTCAAGGGAGACCAGAAAGCAGCCTTCGGCTACTACGACAAGGCGCTGAAGATTGATCCCGGCTACGCTCCGGTGCTAAACAACTACGCGTACTACATCAGCGAACGCTATCCCACCCCTGTAAACAGGACTACAAAGGAGTTGAAAAAGGCCCTTGATATGAGCCGCATCACCATAGAAAAAGAGCCTGACAACGCCACATACTTAGATACATACGCCTGGATCCTGCACCTTATGGGGCTTGACCTTGAGGCAAAGGCCCACTTTAAACACGCTTTGATTCACGGGGGCAAAGAGAGCGGGGTCATCCTCAGGCATTACTCCATCGTGCTTAAAGCCCTTGGTGAGAACGATTTGGCTGAGATATATTCAGATCAGGCATCCAGAATGGGAGAATGAAACACTTCAGCAGAGAGATTATCCTGATTTATGCAGCGCTGGTGATTACATCGACGCTGCACGCGCAAGATGTCTCAAAGCAGAATGAATCGATAGCCCGCCTCAAAGAGGAGATAAGCTTTATTGACAAGGAGCTCAAAGAGGCCTCCTCAAAGCACAAGGCATCTTACAACCAGTTGCTTCTGCTCCAGAAAAAGAGTTCCAGCCGCAAGAAACTGGTCGCAGAGTCGGACCGCGCCATAAGAGACCTGCAAGGGCAGATAAATGTAAAAGACCGCGAGATAGGTAAACTCCAGGCTCAGATAGACACCCTTGAGAAATACTACTCCACGCTGGTTTACAACACATACAAGAACCGGGACAACCGGGTATGGTTCATGTATCTGCTCGCCAGCGAGAACCCGGGGCAGGGCTACCGCCGGTTCTCCTACCTGAGAAACCTCTCTGCTGTAATGAATTCCGAGGCAGAGGAGATCATTGCAGCCAAAGACCAACTGGCTGTCCAGAAGGAAGAGCTGAAGCAAATGTATAACGAGGCAGGAGAACTCAAACGCGAGAGGGAGAAAGAATACAACACCCTGATGTCTGAAGAGCAGAAAACCCGCACCGTGGTAAACACCCTCGCAAAAGACAAAAAGAAATATCAGGCAGAACTCGACCGCAAGCGCAAGGAGATGGACCGGCTGAACAAGGAGGTGCAGCGCATACTTGGCAAAGAAATGGCCAAAAAGGACAAGATTGACTACACCGTGTCGGGAAAGTTCGAGCAGAACAAGGGCAACCTGCCCTGGCCGGTCAAAGGGGTTGTTACAGAGCCCTTCGGGGCGCAGACCCACCCTGTTTACAAAAACATCACCCTCCCGGCCAACAACGGTATAACCATCACCGCCAAGAAGGGGAGCGACGCAAAGTGTGTGTTTGAAGGGGTTGTGAAGCAGATAATGATAATGCCGGGATACAACCACTGCATCCTGGTGCAGCACGGCGAATACTTCTCTTTCTATTGCAAACTGGCCAAAGCTTCTGTCAAGAATGGACAGAAGGTCAAAGCCGGTGACACCCTGGGGCAGCTGGAAGCGGCAGAAGACGGCACAGCCCAGCTCCATTTCCAGATATGGAAGGGAAACGCCAAGCAAAACCCTTCACAGTGGCTCAGGTAGCCTCGTCTGAATACTGCGTGATCCTGCGTATCCTCCCTCCTGAAATCAAGTATTCGAATTCATAACAGCGGTATGCGGTCCGCATCAGCGAATATCGCTTAACTGCGGTACAATATCTGCTGTCAAAACCACTCAGACGATTGTCTGAGAGGCTTATGTCGCGTACTCCCGCCTCGTACAACGAGGCCAGGATCCGCCTGTTTTCCCTCAGTATCCTGTCGATCCGCACAGTGTCAAGCCTCTGCTCACGATACCTGCGGTTGTGGTATGCCGTACGGCAGGCATCAGAGCAGAACTGCTTGTCGGAGCGGCCAGTGAGCGGAGCCGCACATTCCCTGCATAAATTCTCCATTCCTATATGTTCCTCCAATTCAAAGATACCCTTGCTGAGATTTGTTGAATACGGTGATGCGGCAAACCTGCCGGTATTTTAACGTTTTTGAAAACACACAAAGTACCTCTTTCCGTTTTTAAACGATTATAAACGTCTGGATTATTGTTACGGCACTGCCGGTATGGTTCCTTTGCCAGACAAAAGCGTAGGCCGGAAACTACTAACTGTTTTTTTATCATTTGATTGATTATGGAGAGATTGACCATCAACCGTGTCGAAATTTTGGGAAGGGTCGGAACTGACCCCAAGGTTGCTGCTGCAGGACAGACACGCATAGCCCGGTTCCCGGTAGCCACAAATGAACATTACAAAGACCGCAGCGGAATGTTGCACGAAGAGACCACCTGGCACAACGTGGCAGTTTGGCAAGGCCGGGGTATCGAAGGTTTTGACGGAATCCGGAAAGGGGTGCTTGTACACATATACGGACGCATCCGCAACTCCAAATACAAGGGCGCCGACGGAGAGGAGAAATACTTCTCAGAAATCACCGCCAACCACTTGGATATCTGCAAGGAAGAAAATGAGACTGCGGTCGCTCCGGGCGGCTTCAGATAGCAGTCCGGCATTTTGTCTTTTGACAAAAACCAGTTAAATTTGCGTTTGTATCATTTTACAAGCGCAATAATATGTCAAGAGCCATATATCTTTACAACACGCAGTCGAGGCTTAAAGAGTTGTTCAAACCCATTCACGAGGGGCACGTCGGCATTTATGTCTGTGGCCCTACCGTTTACGGCGACGCTCATCTGGGTCACGCGCGTCCCGGCATCACTTACGATGTCCTGGTGCGGCTGTTTCGCAACCTGGGTTACAAGGTGCGTTATGTAAGGAACATCACAGATGTGGGGCATCTTGAGAACGATGCCGATGAGGGGGAGGACAAGATTGCGAAGAAAGCCCGTCTTGAGCAGCTTGAGCCTATGGAGGTGGTGCAATACTACACCATCCGCTATGAAGAGGCTATGAAACAGCTGGGCGTCAATCCACCCTCCATCGAGCCTCGTGCATCCGGACACATCATTGAGCAGATTGCCTTGGTGCAGAAGATTCTGGACAACGGCTACGCTTATGTGAGCAACGGGAGCGTATATTTTGACGTTGCCAAATACAACCAGGACCACAATTATGGTTTGCTGTCGGGTCGCGACCTGAACGAGATGATCTCAAATACCCGCGAGCTCGACGGCCAGAGCGACAAACGCTCCCCGTACGATTTCGCCCTCTGGAAAAAGGCGGCTCCCGAGCACATTATGCACTGGCCGTCACCCTGGAGCGAAGGTTTTCCCGGATGGCATCTGGAATGCTCCGCAATGAGCGCAAAATACCTTGGAGAGGAGTTTGACATTCACGGCGGCGGGATGGACCTGCTGTTCCCCCACCACGAGTGCGAACTGGCACAGAATACCGCTGCCCGCGGCCGTGGCGGAGTCCGCTACTGGATCCACAACAATATGATTACCATCAACGGCAAGAAGATGGGCAAGTCCTACGGCAACTTCATCACCCTGGAAGAACTCTTCAACGGCACCCATCCCCTGCTCCAGAAGGCATACAGCCCGATGACAATCCGTTTCTTCATCTTGCAGGCGCACTACCGCAGCACCCTGGACTTCAGCAACGAGGCGCTGCAGTCTGCAGAAAAGGGTCTCAAGAAACTGTTCCAGGCGGCTCGCGACTCTGAGAAACTGGAGACCGACGCAAGCGCACCCGGCTCTGGCCTGGCCAAGATATATGAGGATATATATGACGCGCTCTGCGACGACCTCAACACCCCGATAGCTCTGGCACACATCTTTGAGGCTGTGAACATCGTGAACCGCGCCAAGGAGAAGGCCATCAAGCTGGGCGCCGCAGACAAGGTGTTGCTAAACAAGATCTTCAAGGATGTGCTCAACGGCATCCTGGGCCTGAAAGACGAACAGGGCACAAGCGCCGGCACCGAGGCCATCTCTGGCCTGATGGATATTATCCTCGAAGAGCGCCAGGCTGCCCGCGCAGAGAAGAACTGGGCTAAATGCGACGCACTGCGGGACCGCCTTGCAGCGTTGGGTATCCGCATCAAGGATACTAAAGAGGGCAGCGAGTGGAGTCTGGAATAATCACTGTAGCAGAAGAATGACGGCCTTTATCCTCACAATAATCGCTACTATCCTGATCTCCTTCCTGTGCTCTGTACTGGAGGCGGTCTTGATGTCGACCCCCATCTCGTATCTCACGATGCTTGAAGAAGAGGGGAGCAAGTCGGCCACCCTGTTCAAAAAGTATAAAACTGACATCGACCGCCCGCTGGCATCGATACTGATTCTGAACACCATAGCCAATACTATGGGCGCCGCCATCATCGGCGGTATCGCAGCAAAACTTTGGGACAGCACCGCAGTGGGAATCGTTTCGGCCATAATGACCGTAATGATTCTGGTCTTTGCAGAGATAATACCCAAGACCATCGGGGCTACTTATTGGAAGAAGCTCATCGGCTTCACGGCAGGGATGATAAGCGTGCTGATAATCATCACCTACCCCTTTGTAGTTGTCGCCCTGTGGATTACACGGATCATCGGCGGAGATGAAGATGAACAGACCGTGAGCCGCGAAGAGGTCTCTGCGATGGCCAATATCGGCGAGGAGGAGGGCGTATTTGAGAAGAGCGAGAACAAAATTATCCAGAACATCATCAAACTTGACAATATCAAGGCGTTTGACGTGATGACTCCTCGCGTGGTCGCAGCCATCGCCCCCGAGAAGATGACCCTGGCGCAATTCTACAAGAACCCGGCCTTCAACCACCACTCCCGCATCCCGGTGTATGCCGACAGTCCCGAATATATCACCGGCTATGTACTGCGCACCGAAGCTCTGGAGAAACTGGCCAATGACCAGTTCAAGGTGCGGCTGGGTGACATCAAGCGCAACATCACCCTTTTCAACGAGGAGATCGCCATCAGCGACATCTGGGAGCAGCTGCTCAAGAACAAGGAACAGATAGGTCTGATCATTGACGAATACGGTTGCTTTACCGGTATCATCACCCTCGAGGATATTATTGAAACCATCTTCGGCCTGGAGATTATCGACGAGATGGACGAGGTGAGCGATATGCAGCAATATGCCCGCGAGCGGTGGGAACGCCGGCAGAAACGTTACCGCCAGATTGAACTCCCGGACGACGACGATGACGACGATGACAGCGACGACGATGACGAGCCGCAACCTGTGATTATGCGTACAGACGTGGAAAACAAGTTCACCGCCGGCCCCGACCCCGAGCACAGCACCGAGGCGCACGACACCGTTGACATCCGCTACGGCGAGTCAGAAGAAAAATAATCTCCAGACCGGGCTACTCTTTGCAAATCAGCACAGCGGCGTAGGCTTCCACCCCCTCTTCTCGACCGGTGAAGCCTAGTTTTTCTGTTGTCGTAGCCTTCACGGAAACGGCATCTGAAGGGACGCCCAGCACTTGAGCCAATACCTGACGCATCTGCAGTACATACGGTGCTATCTTTGGGGCCTGCAGCAACAGTGTGATGTCGGCGTTCACCAGAGAGTAGCCCCGCTCCTGCACCATAGCATATGTCCGGCGGAGCAGCACCTTGCTATCTATACCAGCAAACTCTTCCGAGGTGTCAGGGAAGTGACGGCCGATGTCTCCGAGGGCCAGCGCCCCCAGCAGGGCGTCGCACAGCGCGTGGATAATAACATCCCCGTCGGAGTGCGCTACACACCCTTTGTGATGAGGGATTTCAACCCCGCCCAGGACAAGCCTGAGCCCTGGTGCAAGCCTGTGGACATCATAACCGTTGCCTATTCTGATATCACTATTCATTCTTAACTCTTTTCGACAAATTTATTACCTTTGTTTGGTTAAAACAATAGCGATATGGCCATCACTTTCTTCCCCCGACCCAGGCACAGGGTGTTCAACTACACTCCCCGTTATTATGACGAGCGCAAGGAGCGCCTGAAAGAACTTTACGCCAAATATGGCAAGGAGTATCCGGGCGATGACAAGGCCACCGTGCAGCAGGCTGCCCGGGATCTGAAAGATGTAGCCACATACAGCGAGGTACGGCAGGCGGTGGAGACGGATGGCGGGCAGCATAAAAACGCCAGCGGCGCCTCTTACATCCCGGGGCAGTATATCCACAGTGCATATCGCAAGGGTACGGCAGAGCGTATGAGCGACAAGAAGGGGGACACTTCACCCCTGAGGACCATCATCATAATGCTCACCGTTGTCGCGGCCATAGTCGTGGCATTCTATCTCAGTCAGGGTCTGGTAGAGTTGTTAAGATAGGGTTATGATCAGGGTCCTTCCGGGAAATATTGCCAATCTGATTGCGGCGGGCGAGGTTGTCGGCCGCCCCGCTTCTGTGGTTAAGGAGTTGATGGAGAATAGCATCGACGCCGGAGCCACCACCGTGAGCGTGAGCATCCTGGATGCCGGGCGGACGCTGATCCAGGTGATTGACGACGGATGCGGAATGAGCGCGGAAGATGCTGCGCTCTGCTTTGAACGTCACGCCACCAGCAAGATTGCAGAGGCGGCGGACCTTGAAAAAATACTTACCTACGGGTTTCGCGGCGAGGCGTTGGCCTCCATTGCGGCGGTTGCCCAGGTCACGCTCAAGACCCGTCGGGAAGAAGATGAGACCGGTGTGCAGATAGAGGTCGCCGACTCCCGCATCCTCTCTTCCAAACCGGTTGCCGCCCCCCGCGGCTGCAACATAGCGGTGAGCAATCTGTTCTATAACGTCCCTGCGCGGCGCAAGTTCCTCAAATCTGATGCGGCAGAGATGCGTCACATAGAGCAGGAGTTCATCCGTGTGGCGGCTTCGCACCCGGACAAGGCTTTTTCGCTCAGGCACAACGGCCGCGACCTTTACAGCATCCGTCCTGCGGCCAGCCTCAAACAGCGTATCAGCGACTTGTGCGGCCGCGACCTGGCAAACGAGCTGGTGGAGGTGTCCAACACCACCGATATAGTGAAGATTTCGGGCTTCATCGGCAGTCCGCTGGATGCCCGCAAAACCCCGGGAAGCCAGTTTTTTTTCATCAACGGGCGCTATTTCCGCAGCCCGTTCCTCCACAAGGCGGTGTGCAAACCATACGAGAAACTAATTCGAGAAGGGTATGTTCCGTCTTATTTCATCTTTTTGGAGTGCGACCCGACCACTGTGGATGTAAATATCCACCCCCAGAAAACCGAAGTGAAATTCACAGAGGAACACATTATATTTGAGATACTTACGGCGTGCGTGCGCGAAGCTTTGGGGCGGGGAGCATTCGGTCCTGCCATAGATTTTGAATCGGGCGAGGTGCTGGACTTCCCGGCGATGGGACAAGGCACAGTCGGCAGCTATGGCAGCTCACCGGGCGGCTACGGCGGAGGTTCCGGTCATATCCGTCCCCCGAAGATGGATTACACCCCCCTGTTTGACCAGTTTGAGCGACGTCAGCCCTCTGATGAGTTGCTGCCTGGCGGCACAGATGCGGGAAATGTCCGCTACACCACCCCGAGCAACAGCTACGGCCCGCCGCTGGAAGAGGAAGGTGCG
>CAMKTW010000006.1 GCA_946415795.1 uncultured Bacteroidales bacterium | reverse complement strand
GGGGCGCAAACGCTCCTTGAGGCGCGGCAGCAGGATGTTCTCCACGTCGCTGCGGATGCGTGCCGCCATTGCCTCGTCGCTGTCAAATTCGTCGTGCTGGGTTGAGAGTACTATGGTGTGCACCCGTACCGGCCGGCGGGTTTCTCCATCGTATTCGATGGTAAACTGACTTTTAGCATCGGGCCGGAGGTATGGCATCGGGGAATTCTCCTCCCGGCGTATATCTGCCAGAGTGCGGAGCGTAAGATGGGAGAGGATCAGCGGCAGGGGCATATACTCGTCGCCCTCGTTGCAGGCATAGCCGAACATTATGCCCTGGTCGCCGGCGCCCTGCTCGTCTTCGCTGGCGCGGTCCACGCCGCGGGCAATGTCGCGGCTCTGCTCGTGCAGCGCAAGAAGCACAGAGCAGGAATTGCCGTCAAACTGGTAATCGCTCTTGGTGTAGCCGATGCGGGCTATTGTTTCCCGGGCGACCTTTTCGATGTCCACGTAGGCGCTGCTGGCCGCCTCGCCTCCAACCAGCGCCAGGCCGGTGGTAACAAAAGTCTCACAAGCCACGTGTGCCGACGCGTCGCGCCTTAAGAATTCATCTAAAACTGCATCGGAAATCTGGTCCGCAACCTTGTCGGGATGCCCTTCGCTCACCGACTCTGATGTAAAGAGATAGTTTTTCTTATTCATAATTTTAGCATTTTTTAACGGTGGTTGCAAGCAATGACAAATCTGTCCACCCCGTATGTTTCCGGCCGCAAAGGTAAGAATATTTATCAAATAAAAAAGGGCCCCCGGACGGAGGCCCTTGATTATGTCAAGTCAAACGACTAGAAGAAGTAGCGTGCGCTGAAGAGCATCTGCCAGGTGTTGAAGGTGCTGCGGTAGTTCTTTACTGTGGGAGCATTGAACGTATAGACGCCGTCTGCACCTGCCTTGCTGATCTCGAGAATGTTCTCGGAGCTTACCTGCTTGGTGAGGCACCAGTTGGAGTTAATCAGGTTAGCCACGTTGTTGATGTCCACGCCGAGCTGGATGGTGTTGGTCTTGCCGGCAACATTGAACATAAAGTCCTGTGCGAACTTGAAATTGATGCGGTTCTGCCAGGGAGCAACCTTTGCGCCACGTACGGAGTATTCGCCACGGTGTGCGCTGAGATAGCTGTCGTTTTCAATGAAGCTCTTGAAGGCGGCCTTGTTCTCCTCATCCTTGAATGTCATCTTTTCCAGATCTGCATCTGAAGGGATGTACATCAGGTTCTGGGAACCACCGACACCTGTTACGTCATTTACGTAGCTGCCGCTGCGGACGCCGAAGGTGTAAGAGTAACGGGTATAAGAGTAACCGCCAACATAGCAGTGATTGTAACCCTCATAGAACAAACCGAAGGTAGATGCCAGGTGTTTACCCTCTTTGAGGCGATAGCTTACATTTGCTATTACACGGTTAGGAGATACGAATGCAGAGTGGCCGAGTTCAGGAACATTGGAGCCGTTCTTGCTGTAGTTTCCGCCGGAGAACAGGGAAGAAACCTGGTCGCCATAACCTTCCTGGATGGACAAAGCATCACTGCGGGTGTATGCAGCCATCAAGCTCAGGCCGCTTGCGAAGTCCTTGGACAGACGTGCGGTTACTGAGTAATAGTGGCCGTGGTGGTTGGTGTTGGTAATATAGTAAGGGTTAACAGTCTTGTTCATTGAGTTCTTGAGACCTTCAGACTTCCAGGAAGTTCGCTTGCCGGGTTCGCCGGGAAGCTGTACGCCGTCACCTTCTGTATAACCAAGTTTAAGAGCGGCAACATTGTTGAGGTCGTAGTTGTAGATGCCCTCTACGGAAGCCTTGATGCCGAGAGGCAGGTTGACGTCAACAGCGAGAGAAGATTTCCAGGTGGTGGGCATCTTCAGGTTCTTGTCGAGAATGGTGGTTGACTGGGGAGCAGCAAGATCCTGGGCCTTGAATGAGCCGCCGTAGATATCCTTGAGGATGTCGTCAAGCTTAGCGTGGAAGGTAGGGGTGTTTGCGCCAGAACCGTCAGCATCGATGTACTGAGCCTGGAGGCAGTTGCTGTTGCCGGCGGCAGAAACAATCCATACGAAGGGGATACGTCCGGTGTAGAGACCTGTACCACCACGTACAATCATTGAACGGTTCTTAAGCACATCCCAGTTGAAGCCGATGCGGGGTGAGAGATTTACGGTTGTCTTGGGCATGTCGGCGGTGCTCATACCCTTCATCGACTGGCTTGCCTCGGCGAGAGTCAGGAATTCTTTATTCTCGTTTCCTGCGATGGTCGGATAGATGGGGAGCTCTGCACGCAGGCCGACAGTGAGTTTGAAGTAGTCACTGAAGTCAATCTCATCCTGAACGTATGCAGAGAACTGGTTATACGAGAAGGAAGGGAATACCTGTGCCAGGTCGTCACGGTTGGAGTGGGTGATGGCAAATGCTGAAGGCTTGCCCTCGGCAAGGAAATCCTCCCAGCTGTTGTAAACGTAATAGCCGAGGCCACCCTGCATATAACCGTTCTTGGTAAGGTCATACTCGTACTGGAGGCCGGCAACGAAGTTGTTGATGCCTGCAGAGAAAGAGAGTTCGTCGGTGGCTACGATTGTATGCACGTCGCGGAGGTTGCCGTAAGTGAACGGGTCGGGACCGAAAGAGGTCAGGACGGCCTTGTTAACCTTGCCCTCGCTGTTGGTGTAGTTTTCGAGGATATCAACTGTAGGGAAATTGTCACCTACGAAGCTGCGGGGTTCGTTCTGGTGTGACCAGGTAACGCGGAACAGATTGGCGCCGCGGCCGTCAAACAGACGGCTGTTGAGTTCGGCTGCCACGGAGGTGAAGTTCTGCTCCTGATAGTAGCGGCTGGACTCGAAGAACTGTGCATAGGTCGATGTACGGCCATAAGTGTTGCGGTCGTACGGGTTCGGGGAGATCGGGTTCACGGAGCTGGAGGGGCTGTTGGAGTTCATCGTGTGAGTGTGGCTGACACGGAGGTTGAGCTTGTTATCCTTGTTGATAACCCAGTCCAGACGGGCCATAACCTTATAATCCGGAGTGCTCAGGGAGTAGTTCTGATAGCGGCCGGGGTTGTAACCGTATTTGCTGTCCAGAGTTCTGAGAACCTCCTCCATAAACTCCTGGGTGGGACGTACAACATCGCTGTTGGGAACAAAGTTGGGATCTACGCGGCCGGATGCCGTGCTGACAACCTTGCTGGAGCCGGGAACCACGTCAGAGGTGTACTCTGCGTTCACGAAGAAGAAGAGTTTGTTCTTTACGATGGGGCCTCCGATGGTGAAACCTACGGTATTGTCAAGGAAAGTGGTTTTGTTGAGATCCTCGCCCTCTACTTTATATCCGCGAACCTTGTCAGAGGTGTAGTAATCGTAAACAGAAACGTGGAACTCGTTGGTACCGCTCTTGGTAACGGCATTGATGGCACCGCCGGTGAAACCGCTGTGACGTACATCAAACGGAGTGATGTTCACGCTCATCTGCTCGATGGCGTCCAAGGAGATAGGAGCGCCGCCAGCGGGCAGGTTGGAGCCGATACCGAATGCGTTGTTGAACGCAGCACCGTCGACAGTTACGTAAGAAGAACGATAGTTGCCACCGCCCACTGCAAGACCGTTGGAAGTGGTAGATGCCTGAGGGGTGAGTTTCATAATGTCGTTCATGCTGCGGCTGACTGTAGGCATAGAGGACATTGTACGCTGGCTCACGGAAGTACCGGCGCCGGAACGGCGGATGTTCATACCGGACTCAGATGCGTCGGCAACGACAACGACGCCCTCGAGGGCAAGCTTCTCGTCTTCCATAATGGCGTCAACTACAACGGTTTCTGCCAGAGGGGCATAAACGTTCTGGTTCTCAACCTCGCGGTAGCCCATAAGATCGAACTTGACGGTGTAGGGACCGCCGGCTGTTACGTTGCTGATACGGTAGTTACCGTTCTTGTCGGTAATTGCGTAGAAAGTGGTAGCGGTAGGCTGGTAAACAGCTACGACTGCCGCACCTGCAACGGCGCCGTCCTTATCGGAAACGTGACCGCTGATAGAGGATGTCGTTACCTGCGCAATTGCGGGCACAACAAAAAGCATTGCTGCCAGAGACAACAATAAACTCTTGAAGGTTAGTTTCATAATGGTTTTATTTGGTTAGATATAGTAATAATTTTCAACAGTCAGGCACCGCTAAGATACAGTACCAAAACAAATATAAGAAATAAATTGATATTTATTTGTAAAAAAGCGGGTTCAGGCGAGGTCCACCACAGTAATCCCGGCACCGCCCATCTCAAGGGCCTCGTCGCGCACAGAAATTACTCCTGCTACCGTTTTGAGGTACTTGCGAAGCTCTTCGCGCAGCACTCCGGTTCCTTTCCCGTGCAGGATTTTGACCTGGGAGATGCCTATCATAGTGGCATCGTCGATAAAGCGCGTGACGATGTTCAGCGCGCTCTCGAGCCGTTCGCCGCGCACATCTATCTGAGGCGAGAAGTTCATCTTGCGCTGCGAAATGGATTCCATACCCTTGACTGCGACACCCCCGCTGGTGGTGCGGGGCGGGGCGGTGGCTTTGGAAGCCTCCTTATACTCTTTGGCGCTGATGCGCTCTACCTTGCCTGTTTCGGTCTTGGTGGTGAGGCCGCCGATGGCCACGGAGACCTTCTTGGTGGAGACCTGGATTATTTCACCCACCATTTCGCTGTCTTTTATGCGGACCTTGTCGCCTACCTTGAGCGGTTCCGGCTTTTCCGTCACCTTTGCCGCAGGTTTTTCTACCTGTTCTCCGGCGCGGCGTGCGCGCTGCTCCTTGCGCTCGCTCTGGCGCTGCCTGCGGGCAAGAATCTGCTCCATCTTGCGCTCTATCAAAAGGTCGTTGGCGCTCTTTTCCGCGGGGTCTTCTTTTTCCAGGGTCTGCTGCAGCTCGGTGACCTTTGCACGGGCCGCCCTGGTCTTCTCTTTTTCTGCCTGCGCCTCCCGGATCTCGCGGATGGTCTGCTCTATCTGGCGGTTGGCTCCGGAGACAATCTCACGTGCCTCGGCCTTAGCCTGGGAGAGGATGTTGTTCCGCAGCGTCTTTATTTCAGAGAGCTCCTTCTCATAGCGGTCTGTGAGACTCTCCAGGGTGCGGTCGGCATTCTTCACCCGGGAGAGTTTCTCATCGAGCGCCCGGCGGTTGCGGGCAATCTTTCTCAGCTGCCGCTCCATATCCACGAAATCGCCGCCCGCCTTCTCCTCCGCGCTGTGTATTATCTCCTCGGGCAGCCCCATCTTGCGGGCCAGCTCAAATGCGAATGAGTTGCCCGGCAGTCCCTGTTCAAGGGTGAAGAGGGGGGTGAGGTTGGCCACGTCGAACTGCATAGCGCCGTTTATCACGCGCTGCGAGTTGCTGGCGTAAACCTTGAGGTTGGTGTAGTGGGTGGTGATTACGCCGTATGTGCCGCGCTGTGCCAGGGCGTCCAGTACCGCCTCTGCGATGGCGCCGCCGGCGGTAGGTTCTGTGCCGCTGCCAAACTCGTCTATGAGCACCAGCGAGCGGTCGGTGGCCAGGCTGAGTATGTCGCCCAGGTTCTTGAGGTGGGAAGAGTAGGTGGACAGGTCGTTTTCCAGGCTCTGGTCGTCACCGATATCCACAAAGATGCGGTCAAATATCAGCATCTCGGAGACCTCGCTTGTGGGGATCAGCAGCCCCCACTGAAACATATACTGCAGCAGGCCAACAGTTTTGAGGCAGACGCTCTTGCCGCCGGCGTTGGGGCCGGAAATGAGCATAATGCGGCGGTCGCCGGAAAGGGTCAGGGTGAGCGGCACTATCTCTTTCCCCTCTTTGCGCAGGGCGCGCTCCAGCAGCGGGTGTCGGGCCTTGCGCAGCGTGAGCTCGCCATTTTCAGAGAGGATGGGCAGCCCGGCTATCATATCCATTGCAACCAGGGCTTTTGCCCTGATAAAGTCAATCTGGACCAGATAGTCGGCGTTCAGCAGCAAATCGTCCAGATAAGGGCGGATAAAGTCGCTGAATTCCATAAGTATGCGCTGTATCTCCCGCTGCTCTTCAAACTGCAGTTCACGTACGGCATTGTTGAGGTTGACCACCTCGATGGGCTCTATGAAAGAAGTGCGGCCGCTTGAAGATTCGTCGCACACTATGCCGCTGATCTTGCGCTTGTCGCTGGCGTTTACCGGAATCAGGGTTTTGCCGTCGCGCACCACCACTTCAGCATCTTCTGAGGCGATGCCGTCCGACTTGGCCTTCTTGAGCACGGCGTGGATGACGCGAGTTATGGAGCGCTCTTTTGCGCGGAGTTCACTGCGTATCTGGGCAAGGGCGGGGGAGGCGTTGTCGCGAACCTCGCCGTTCTTGTTGATTATAGAGTCAATCTTGCGCAGTACCTCGGGGAAGATTACCACAGGTTCCGTCATTTTGCCCAGCGAGGGATAAACCCCCTTGCTCCCCCTGAAGAAATAGGCTATGCGGCGGATGGCGTCCAGTCCCTTCTGAAGCAGTACCAGGTTGTGGAGAGAAATGCAGCTCAACTCGCTTGCAAGGGGCATCAGGAACTCCCGCATATCAACATATCCTTCCGACGGGAAGGTGTCCTCGAACATACAGATAAGACGCATCTCATCTGTGAGCCGCAGCGCCTGAGAGATATCCTCGCGGCTGGTCATCATCTCTCCGGAGGCGGTGATCCTGCGGGCGCCGTCGGTGGCGCACTTGCCGCTGACCATCTCCCTTACAACGTCGAATCCTATCTTTTTTTCGAGGTGTTGCATATTACTTATAAGAAGCCTCCAGCGCTATTCTGAGCTCGGTTATACTGCTCAAGGTCTTTATCTCGCCGTCCTTGACGTATGATATCTCGCCAGTCTCCTCCGATACAACAACCGCTTCTGCATCAGACACTTCTGTTATTCCGACAGCGGCGCGGTGCCGCATCCCGTAGCGGGGATGGATTTGCTGGTTGGAGCTGATGGGAAGGGTGCAGCGGGCGGCGATGATGCTCTCTCCCGTCATTATCACGGCGCCGTCGTGCAGCGGGGAATTCTTGAAAAAGATGTTCTCTATAAGGCGGCGGTTGATGCCGGCGTTGATGGTGTCGCCCGTCTCTATGTATTGATCCAGTGCGGAGTTGTGCCTGAACACCATCAGCGCGCCGGTTTTATTTTCCGACATACGGTAGCAGGCGCTGGTAATCTCGTCGAGGGCGGCTGGACTTATCTGGGATGTAGGGTTGTATTTGCCAAAGAAGCGGCGCAGCCAGCCGTCGCCCTTCTTGCGGACGGAGAACACCTCGGTTCCGATTTTGATGAGGAAGCGCCTCAGCTCAGGCTGGAAAATCACGATGAGGGCAATCAGGCCGACGTCCAGCACGGCCCCTATCAGGTTTGTGAGCAGCTGCATATTGAGTGCGCCAAATACCGCCCTGGCGGCATAGAGCAAGATGATCGCAATAAAGATACTCATCGCCTGGGTTCCTTTAATCAGTCTGTAAACCTGATAAATGAGGAACGCTACCAGAATAATGTCCAGTATGTCGGCGAAAGAAATATTTAAAAAATCGAACATAGCATACAAATATAATTATTATCTTCGAATTCAGAAGCGAAGGATATGGAGGGTAAATTTTCAATAGGGTTGTGGCGCCGGATCGGGTGCGGGTTGCAACTGGCTCTGGCGGGTCTGCGTGACCTTTTTTTTGTGCGCGAATGTGCGGTATGCGGGGCAGAATTGGAGTCGGAACAAGACGGTGTCGAACTGACGGTTGAAAGTGGCGGACCCCTGTGCGGCAGATGTATGGCCGACATCCCCCTCACGTACTTCTGGAGTTACAGCGAGAATGCCGCTATGGAGACTTTTGGAGGGCGGTGTCACGTCCATAATGCTGCTGCGCTGTTCTTTTATCGGCACGACAGCGGTTACTGCGAAATAGTACGGCGTTTCAAATATGGAGGCGACACTGCTCTCGGCCTCTGGGCGGCGCGAATGCTGGGGGATTATATGGCCTCTGGCGGGCTTTATACAGATGTGCAGGCGGTAGTACCGGTGCCGCTGCACTGGAGAAAGCGGTTCAAACGCGGCTTCAACCAGTCTGAGGTCATCGCCCGGGGGGTTGCAGAGAGGCTCTCGGCAGGTTATGGCTCAGTAGCTGCGGATGATTGCCGGGAACTCAAACCTGCTTCCGGCGGCCTTCCTGTTGCCACTGGTTTGCTTTACAGGCGACGTTACACCCGTACGCAGACACGGCGGCAGGCAGGGCAGAGGGTCCGGAACGTAGCGGGAGCTTTTGGGATTCGTCCCCGGGAAATCGAGCGGCTTAGGGAGGCGGGGGTACGGCATATCCTTCTTGTGGATGATGTCCTCACCACGGGTGCCACGCTCACCGAGTGCGTCCACCTGCTGGAGCCCTGCTTCACCGTATCGGTCGCAACCCTTGGTTTTGTGGAATAATGTAGATAGATTTGCTGTATGAAAAGACTTATCATACCCGCTGTATGCCTGATGCTGGCTCTGGCTCTCAGCGGCTGCTCCTCCAGGAGCGGCAAGGCAGAATCTGCCGCATCCGGATTCCTGACCGCCTTTTTTGATATGGATTTCGAGCGTGCCGCCGCCTTCTGCACCCCGGATATCGCGGCCATAGTCCGCGACACCATCGCAGACTCTGACTATCCCAGCGAGGAGATCAGGGCAAAGGTTGTCGAGGCATCCAGGAAAACCACCTTCAAGATAGTATCGTCCCAGATAGAGGAGGAGAGCGGCGCCGCTGTGGTGGATTACGAAATCCGTCCCTACGGTGCGGTAGGAGGGGGTACAATCCCGCGCACGATGCGGCTGGAGAGGATGGACGGTGAGTGGAAGGTCGTTTCGCTGGAGTAAATCGATCTGTCGGGCAGGATGCAGAGAACGGCCCCGCGATGGGTCTCCGCGCAACCAGCCAGCTGTCTCAGAATTCCAGTATCACTCCCTGATTTGAGACAACGGGCAACTCATAGTTGTCATTGCCGGTGCGCTTCACTTTAATCGGACCGTTACCGCCCCAGGCCTTTACCTTACGCTTGTTTGTCGTGAAGCGGATGGTGTGGTTTGCTGGATTCTCATCGTAGGGGTCGTCGGCCACGCAGATAAACAACGCCTTGTTGCGGTCACCTTTTCGTGCTGCCATTTTGCCTACTAAAAGCGGACAGTCGGCCGTCAGTCCGCACAATGAGCCGAAGTCCAATTCTGACGAGTTCTCAATGCCACTGTCCTCCAACATATCGGTGCCATCGAATCCGATGCACACCGTCTCTATGTTGCGGTATCTCATATATCGTTCTGCAAGAGTATGGATTTCGCCGTTAACTGTTTTAAGCTTATCGTATTGCTGCGTCTTGTTACCGTCGCCGTCCACAACCTGATTGCTCCACCATCCCGCCGTGTAGCAGGCCCAGGATATATTTGAAGCGCCGAAGGCAAGTGCAGAGAAGGCCTGGAACCGGAGCTCGTTCTCGCTGATCCATACTTCGGGATCGAAACTGTTGACCTGAAGAGTAATCCACATATCGAGACCGTTTTTGTGACAAGCGTCGGAAACAATGCGGAGATTGGCGTAGTCCTTCTGGACGCCTGCGACTTTGTAATAGAAGTCGTAAGAAAGATAGTCCGCGGGAATATACCGGCAATACTGATTGATATGCTCCTCATAAGTCGCGGTGCCCAGCTGGCTGAGGACCTGCTCATCGGTGTTTTGTGCCACCGATGCGTAGTTTGGATATAGATTCAGAAATGCAAACTGATGGGGGAACAACTCTTCTACCCGTTCCATAACCTTGCCGTAATAAGGGAAATCGAGGGCCGACGGCTCGTCGCCGATATCAATGCCCCAGATTGCCGGATGATCTTCAAAAGATGCCGCCGCCGTTTCGTAACTCTGAAGAGGGTTTACCTTTTCAAGAGTGCCGGCAACCTCACCATTTCCTCCCCACCAACTGGGTACAACTCCGGTAACAATTGCCCCCACGCCATACTTTTCCAGCAAATCCAGCGCTTCCCGGTCGTTGTCTATGCATATTACGAAATCAATGCCGCAGTCGGCAAGATCCTTTATGTGTGTCTCGCTCCTGGCATACGGTTGAAGGATGTAGGCACCAATGTTCAGACGGGAGCGGTCCATACGTGTATCTGGTTTGGGTGTGCCGGTCTGACAAGATGATAATGTCAGGCAAACAGCAATAATGACAAGTTTAAAACGGTAAATAGCCATAGTTGTTGTCCATAGAATTATCTGGTAGTAAGCCTGATAAGAATCGGCAGGTGGTCGCTGTATCCGCCGGAGAATGTGTTGCCATCCCAGCTGCGGAAGGGCTTGCCGCCGCGCATCATAAAGTTGCGTTGGAAAATGTGGGCCCAGAATCGTTTGTCAAACTTGCTTAGTACCAGGCCTTTGGCCTCGGGGTAACCCGCTTCTGCCGGGAGCAGGTTGCGGCTCACTATGATATTGTCGAACAGTATCCAGTTGTGGTTGTGGATGCTGGTACCCATCCCTGCCTTGTGCATTGCCCACATCGGGTTGAAATAATCCCCCTCTGCCACCCCTTCTATGCGTTCCCGGGCACGCAGCAGTTCGCTCAGTGACTCTTCGTCCGGAGTGTCGTTCATATCCCCCATCACCACTACCTTCAGGCCGGGGAACTCTTTGCGCATCTTCTCCGCGTGGTTCCGGACAGTCTCTGCCCCGGCCCGGCGGAATCCCTGCGAAGCGAACACTCCGCCCCGGCGGGAGAGGAAGTGGCACACGTAAAAGCAGAACATCTCGCCGTCCAGCTTGCCCCATACCGCCAGAATGTCCCGGCCTATATATTCCCGTCCGCTGCGCAGTTGCAGTTTGACAGGCTCGCTCCCCTCCAGTTTGAAACGTTCCGGGCGGAAGAACAGAGCCACGTCCACTCCGCGGGCATCCTTGCTGTCGTAGTGGATATAGCGGTAGTTGGCCGGTTGCAGTCTATGCTGCGAAAGAAGATCTTCCAGCACGGTGTCGTTCTCAATCTCCGATACCCCGACGACGGCGGGAAACCCGCCTGGCAGCGACGCCACTGCGGCAAACACATTGCTGAGGTTCTGCAGTTTTGTCTGATACTTGATTGTAGTCCAGCGTTTTGCTCCGAGGGGGGTGAATTCTTCGTCGTCTATCGTATCGTCTTTGGTGGTGTCGTAGAGGTTCTCCAGATTATAGAACATTATGTTTAGACTCGCCGCCATTGAGAAAAAATAAGTAACTTTGAGCAAATTTAAGAATAATCTCCAATGTCAGAAATAAAGGATATCAATTTATGGGAGTCGGGGCAGCGCAAGATAGACTGGGTAAGGGCGCATATGCCTCTGCTTAACGATATAGAAGAGCAGTTCACCGCAGAAAAGCCCTTCAAGGGGGTCAAAGTTGCCGTGTCCGTGCATCTGGAGGCCAAGACCGCCTATCTCTGCCAGACCCTGGCGGCGGGCGGTGCAGAGGTTTATGCGGCCGCCAGCAATGTGCTCTCAACCCAGGACGACGTGGTTGCAGCTCTGGTAAAAAGCGGCGTGAACGTGTTTGCGGTTCACGGCGAGAGCCCTGAAGAGTATGAGCGCCATATCCGTTGTATCGTGGAACCCGGTCCGAATGTAATAATAGACGACGGGGGCGACATAGTGAATATGATCCATTCCGAATATCCGCAACTGATTGCGGATGTATGGGGCGGCTGCGAAGAGACAACTACCGGAATCAACCGCCTGCTGGCGCGTGCCCAGCGGGGCGAGCTCAAGTTCCCTATGGTGATGGTGAATAATGCAGAGTGCAAATACCTCTTTGACAACCGCTACGGCACCGGCCAGAGCGTATGGGACGGCATAATGCGCACCACCAACCTGATAGTTGCATCCAAGACCGTTGTCGTTGCCGGCTACGGATGGTGCGGCAAGGGCGTGGCGATGCGTGCCAAAGGGCTGGGGGCCAGCGTTATTGTCACTGAAATCGACCCCATCAAGGCGATGGAGGCGGTAATGGACGGCTTCAAGGTTATGACTATGGACGACGCTGCGCCGCTGGGCGATATCTTCATAACGGTAACCGGCTGCTGCGACATCGTTGTAGAACGCCACTTCCGCGCTATGAAAGATGGCGCAATCTGCTGCAACGCAGGGCATTTTGACGTTGAGGTCGATGTCGCCCGCCTGCGTGCCATCGCCACCGAAACCAAGGTCGCCCGCGCTAATATCGAGGGCTTCAAGGTCGGCGGCAAGTGGATTTATATCCTGGGAGAAGGGCGCCTGGTGAACCTCGCTGCCGGCGACGGCCATCCCGCGGAAATTATGGATATGAGCTTCGCAATCCAGGCCCTCTCGGCAACATATATAGTCCGCAACAAAGGGATGCTCCCCTCCACAATGCTTGTGGTGCCGGAAGAGATCGACAAGTTCGTGGCCCGCAGAAAGCTGGCGGCTTGGGGCGTGACCATAGACACCCAGACAGAGAGGCAGAAGGCATATCTGGAGAGCTGATGCGCTATACACACATAGCATTTGACATAGACGGTACCCTGATTGACACCCAGGATACGTTTACATACTCTTTTGCCAGGACCATCCTGGAACTTAAGGGTGAGGTCGTTCCCCCGGAAGACCTGGTCCGCTACTTTGGCCTCCCCAGTATGACCGGCATAGAGCAGGTCGGATTTCCCGATCACGAGAAAGCTTTGGAGCTGTGGGAGAAATACTACCGGGAGATGGCGCCGGAAAAAAGCGTCCCTTATCCGGGAGTCCACGAGGCTATTGAGAAGATTGTCGCCGCCGGTATCAAGATAGGGGTGATTACCTCGCGCAGCCGCGCCGAGTTTGAGTTTGACCGCAATCTGGACCCATGGCGGCCCTGGCTTCAGACTGTGATATGTGCCGACGACACCGTGCTTCACAAGCCCGACGGCGAACCGGCGCTGGCTTTTGCCGCAAAGGCGGGGGTTGATGTATCGCAGTGCCTCTATCTGGGCGATACGATTATGGACGCCCGCTGCGCCGCCAATGCAGGGATGGATTTTGCGCTGGCCACCTGGAACGGGGAGCCGACAGAGGGTATTCCGTCTGACTACCGCTTCTCCTCTGCAGAAGAGATGCTCAGCATAATTATTCCATAAAATGAAAAACAATTGCAAATATGCGCTGCTGGTGCCCACGAGTATGGGACTGCGGCTTTGCCCAGATGCGGGTCAGCCGGTGGCTGCTTCCGATACCTTCCGCCTGCAGGCGACCAGCGCAGAGACAAATGTGGCCAGCATAGTATCTTATCTGGGTCTGTCGGTAAAGGTGCTCACGTCTTTTGTGGCGGGCAGCCCGTTCGCCGCATTTATCAAGCAGTCGCTGCGTTCGCGCGGGATGGACTTCGAGGGACCTGATGTGCCGCAGGGAGGCCCCTGGGGCTATCGCCACCAGATAAACGTGGCCGACAGCGGCTTTGGCAGCCGCGGCCCGAGGGTGTGGAACGACCGTGCCGGCGAGGTCGGGCGGACGCTTTCCTCGGCAGACTTTGACCTGGAGCGAATCTTCGGTGCAGAAGGGGTTCAGATAGTGCACCTCTCCGGCCTGGTGGCGGCTCTCAGTCCGCAGACCGGGCAGTTCTGTCTGGACATTGTCCGCTGCGCCAAAAGGCACGGCACGCTTGTGAGCTTTGATCTGAATCACCGCGCCTCCTTCTGGGAGGGCCGTGAGGCAGAACTACGCGCAATCTTTACGGAGATATGCTCACTGGCCGATATCCTGATAGGCAACGAAGAAGACTATCAGCTTGCACTGGGAATAGATGGCCCGGCGGCGGGGGGAGAGGGCCTTGCAGATAAGATTGACGGATTCAAGGGGATGATTCAGTGCGTCGCGGAACGATTTCCAAAGGTTGAGGTCTTTGCAAACACGCTGCGCGAAGTTTGTGATGCCGGCACCCACAAGTGGGGCGCAATGATGCGCGCCGGTGGCGGGTGGTTCGTGGCCGAGCCCCGCAAGATTCACGTGCTGGACCGCATCGGCGGCGGCGACGGATTTGCCGGTGGCTTGCTGTACGGCCTGTTGAAAGGATGGGACTATGAGAAATGCCTGCAGTTCGGATGGGCTGCCGGCGCGCTGGCCACTACTTTCCTTACAGACTATGCCCAGCCGGCCGACGAGGCCCAGATATGGAGTATCTGGAGCGGCAATGCACGCGTGCTAAGATAGTTGTCATCCGTTTTTTAAACGTTTAAAAATGCTTTTTTACGCCCGGGGTTCAGAATCTGAAGTGCTTTCGCAGCAGGATGTCCGCGAAGCGCTCTGCGGCGTGTTTGCCTCTCTTGGCAGCAAGCGGCGGGTGCTGGCCATTCCGCCCGATATAACCCGTCTGAATTCCCTCGGCGGCGAGATCACAGGCATCGTCAACGACTATTACGGCGATACTCTGACCGACATTCTCCCGGCGCTGGGTACCCACAGCCCTATGACAGAGCCGCAGTTGGACGTGATGTTTCCCGGTGTGCCGCACTGCAAGTTCAGGGTACACGACTGGCGCGGCGGGGTAGAAGATGTAGGCGAGATTCCCGCAGATTATATCAAAGAAATATCCGGGGGTAAAGTCTGCTATCCCATCAGGGCGCAGGTGAACCGCCTTCTGCTGGATCCCGGCTTTGACCTGATACTCTCCATAGGCCAGGTCGTACCTCACGAGGTGGTCGGGATGGCCAATTACACAAAGAATATTTTCGTGGGGGTCGGAGGCAGCGATTTCATCGGCAAGAGCCATTACCTCGGCGCCAGTTACGGTATGGAGCGCCTGATGGGGAGGCCCGGTGGCCCTGTGCGTGAGGCGCTGGAATATGCCCGCACAAACTTTATCGGCTCCCTGCCAATCATCTATATACTTACGGTCCGTGCACAGCAGGGGGATGAAGTCGTCACCAAAGGACTGTTTATAGGAGACGACCGCGAATGTTTCGAACGGGCTGTGGAGCTCTCCCGGAAGGTAAATTTCGTGCAGCTGGACCGCGAGATACACAAGTGCGTCGTTTATCTTGATCCTGCGGAGTTCAAGAGCACCTGGCTGGGCAACAAGGCCATTTACCGTACCAGAATGGCCTTGGCAGATGATGCCGAACTGATAATCCTGGCCCCCGGGCTCCGTGAATTTGGGGAAGATGCCGCAATCGACGCTCTCATTCGCCGATTTGGCTATCGCGGCACCCCTCGCACACTGGCAGCGGTGGCCTCCGATGCCGGTTTGAGGGCCAACCTTGGCGCTGCGGCGCACCTGATTCACGGCAGCAGCGAAGGGCGTTTCAACATAACCTATGCCCCCGGTTTCCTGTCGCGGGAAGAGATAGAGGGCGTCGGTTTCAACTATGCAGAATTGGCACCGCTTCTGGAGCGTTACAGGCCAGGCGAACTTCGCGATGACTGGAACACCCTCCCGGACGGCGAAGAGATATACTACATTTCCAACCCCGCCCTGGGCTTATGGGCTAAGAAGTTGTTTTGAAATAATTAACATCAATATGGTAAAGAAATCTGACATCGGCCTGATAGGCCTCGCCGTGATGGGCGAAAACCTGGTCCTGAATATGGAGAGCAAGGGGTTCCGGGTGAGTGTGTTTAACCGTACCCTGGCCCGCGTGGACAACTTTATCGGTGGCCGCGGCGCCGGCAAGAACATATTTGGCGCACACAGCCTTAAAGAGCTCATAGATTCGCTGGAAAAGCCCCGCAAGGTCTTTCTGATGATAAAGGCGGGCGCGGCTGTAGATGAATATATAGACAAACTTATCCCTCTGCTGGAGCCGGGCGACGTGATTATCGACGGCGGCAACACCCACTTCCCTGACACGGCCCGCAGGCGCGGGTATGTAGAAGGCAAAGGGTTGCTTTATATCGGCACCGGGGTCTCCGGCGGTGAGGAGGGAGCTTTGAAAGGTCCCAGTATGATGCCCGGCGGCAGCCCGGAAGCCTGGCCGCTGGTAAAACCCATTTTCCAGAGCATCTGCGCCCACGTCGCCGACGGCTCTCCTTGCTGCGACTGGGTGGGCGAAGGCGGCGCCGGCCACTTTGTGAAGATGGTTCACAACGGCATTGAATACGGCGACATCCAGCTTATCTGCGAGTGCTACCATATTATGAAAGACTGCCTGGGAATGTCCAATGCCGAGATGAGTGAGGTCTTTGGCGAGTGGAACCGCGGCGATCTGGACAGTTACCTGATTGAAATTACCCGCGACATCCTGGCCAAGAAAGACGACGACGGACGCTATGTCCTCGATTATATCCTCGATACGGCCGGCCAGAAGGGCACCGGCAAGTGGACCGCAATCGCTGCGCTGGACGCCGGAGTGCCGCTCACTCTCATCACCGAGAGTGTCTATGCCCGCAGCCTGTCGGCCCAGAAAGAAGAGCGCGTGGCCGCATCTAAGATTCTTGCGGGACCTGGTGCAAAACGTGTTGGACTGGACCGGAAAGAGTTTCTGGCCTCCTTGCAGCAGGCGCTCTTCGCCTCCAAGGTCGTGTCATACGCGCAGGGCTTCGCCCTTATGCGCGCCGCCGCAGTAGAGTACGGCTGGAATTTGAATTATGGCGGCATCGCCCTGATGTGGCGAGGCGGCTGCATCATCCGCAGCGTCTTCCTGGGCAAAATCAAAGAGGCCTTTGACTCTCAGCCCGACCTGGCCAACATTATGCTTGCTCCCTATTTCCAGGAGAAGATGGCGCAGGCACAGTCCGGCTGGCGCCGGGTGATTGCTCTCGCGGTCGAGAACGGCATTCCGACGCCGACCCTTTCAGCTGCCTTGTCGTACTACGACGGCTACCGCAGCGGCCGCCTCCCCGCCAACCTGCTGCAGGCGATGCGTGACTACTTTGGCGCCCACACTTACGAGCGGACCGACCGGCCCCGCGGCGAATTCTTCCACACCAACTGGACAGGATGCGGCGGAGACACCACTTCAAGCACATACAACGCATAAAACTTACAATTATGACATACAATTTCGATGATCTTAAAGGTCGCAATTGCGTTATTACCGGCGGGTTCGGAGTCATCGGCCTCGCACTTACCAGAGGTTTGGCTGCTGCAGGCGTCAATCTGGCCGTAATCAGCCGCAAGGCTGCCGATTCTCCGCTGGCGGCAGAAATAAGCAGCGAATTCAAGGTTAAATGTATCGGAATCAGCGCCAGCATCCTGGACCGCGGTGCACTTGAAAAGGCGCTGGTTGAGGTTCACGAGCAGCTCGGCGATGTGGATATCCTCATCAACTGTGCCGGCGGCAATGCTCCGGAGGCAACCTGCAAGGTAGAGCAGATGGGGAGCACGGCCGACCTGGCCGACTCGTTCTACGGTCTGGACGTGGAGGGCTTCAAGAAGGTTTTCGATACCAATTTCCAGGGGGCCATCCTCTCTACGATGATCTTCTCGCGCGATATGATTCAGGCCCGCAAGGGGGTCGTGCTCAACATCTCCAGTATGAATTCGGTGCGACCGTTAACAAAAATACCGGCATACTCCGCCGCCAAGGGCTCCATCAACAATTTCACGCAGTGGTTCGCGGTACACGTGGCTCCGATGGGTGTCCGCTGCAACGCCATCGCCCCCGGCTTCTTCCTCACCGACCAGAACCGCTTTTTGCTCACCGACGAGGCTACCGGCGCACTCAAGCCGCGCGGCAAGAAAATCATCGCAAATACTCCCGTCCACCGCTTTGGCGAGCCTGAAGAGATAGTCGGCACGATGCTCTACCTGCTCAGCGACATCTCTGCCTTCGTCACCGGAGTCATCATCCCTGTAGATGGCGGCTACAGCGCTTTCGGAGGTGTATAGGGTATAAGTCTTCCCCGGCCAGGTGGTGCTTTTCTAAAAGCCGTCACGCAATAATCCGGCTCGCATTACTCTGTGCTGCGAGTGTGCGTTTTTTGGGGAATATAGAAATAACCACTACATTTGTTATATATTGTTGTGTAGAATATTTTTAAACATTATGTAATATGAAAAAAATCATTGCTATTCTTGCAGTTGCCTTCATCGGCATAGTATCTGCGTCTAATGCGAACGCTATTGAGGACCAGTGGTCCAAGGGGACTATGGTCGCCGGTGTAACGGCCGGTTTAGACCCCTGGACTGTCGGAGGTATCGGCTTGGGAGGTATTGCTTTTGGCGATTATGTGCTCGTGGACAGCTGGTGGAAGGGACACTTCACAGTTGGCGGTCAGCTCGGTTACGAAGGCTACAGGTACGCTGACGTAGATGGCAGACATTGGCAGTCACACTTCAGCGTAGCTCCGCGTGTAACATATGGTCTCAATATTACCAACCAGTTTGAAGTTCATGCCGGTATTGCTTCTGGATTGGCTTTTGGCGGTGGCATACTCCCCTATCACAGTGAGTTTGTTGGTTTGCACTATTTCTTCAGTGATGCGTTAGCCCTCACCGCACAGGTCGGATATGCCTGGTACAGTCCCTCTGTACTCGCAGGTATTTCCATCAAACTCTAAGTAAAAACACCCCCCATTCAAACCTGTTATAGGGTGATGATATAAGGAGCCGGCCCGTTGCGAGCAGGCTCCTGTGATACTGGGGCGCTGCCCCAAACCCCGCCGTTCCGAGCTGGCTATTCTGAAAGTCTGCCCGCACGCGCTCCACTATCGCCTGATGGCGATACTGCCTTATACCAAAGCCTCACAAAGCGGGGCGAGATATTGCCTGAAGCATTGCAGTCTGCTACGCTTTCATTTGCCGGGTAGTAATAGAGAACAGTTCTAATCAATGTAAAAAGATAACTTGAATTAGAATATGACAAACACCTGCCACATTAATGAAACGAGAATACTTGTGTGTGTGGTGTTTATGTGGCAGGTCGGGGGAACAAGTCTCGACCTGCCATAGATATCCATTCCGGAAGCACCCATAATGCATTCTGGCGTGGCAGGTCTTTTTCACTCAAGTATTCCAACACCCTCACTTCAGTGATTGCAAAACAACCAGCTTTTATATAGATACACAAGCCCCCCGTCCTATGGAAGGGGGGGTGTGGGGGAAGATAAACAGATGAACGGTAATCGTCGACACCTCAAGCCCCCTTTCCCACGGGAAGGGGGTTGGGGGAAGGGTAGACACAGGGGTCGCCAGACTCCCGTATTCTCCACATATAAAAACCCAGTGAATTCACAAGCCCCCCGTCCTACGGAAGGGGGGTGTGGGGGGAAGGTAGAAATAAGCTTCGCCGCAAATGAAAGGGGGCGACTAATAAGTAATTATTGGTCGCTCTCTTTTTGTTGTGTCGAGAT